>CAZCHK010000092.1:0-5691 GCA_964498605.1 uncultured Anaerolineaceae bacterium
GCAAAGTAACAGGCGTCCACCGGGACGCCTGTGTCAGTCGTTTTCAGAGGCAATTACTTGTATGTAGCGCCTTCCCGCAGTGCCTGGTAGTTGCTTGGAAGCAGCTTGTGGTGCCTCTCGGGCAGATGCGCTTTGAGCGCTTTTTCGATCGCTTCCAAAGGCAAAACCTTAAGGTTTGCCAGAAGGGATCCCAGCAAGACCATATTGGTCATGCGCCGGTCGCCAATTTTTTCGGCGATTTCATTCGCCGGAACGGACACAGCGGTGATGTCTTTTCTGGAGGTCCCATGGTCGACCATGGATTCGTTGACGATCAAAACGCCGCCAGGTTTCACCAGTGATTCGTACTTATCCAGCGATGGCAGATTCATGGCGATGACAGCAGTTGGATTGCGCACGATGGGAGAGCCGATCTCCTCGTCAGCGATGATCACGGTACAGTTGGCTGTTCCGCCGCGCATTTCCGGACCGTAGGAGGGGATCCAGGTTACCTCTTTCCCTTCATCCAGGCCGGCGTACGCCAGCAGCTGACCCGCGAAAAGGACACCTTGTCCGCCAAAACCAGCAATGAGAATTTCAGTTTGCATCGTCCTTCTCCTATATCTTCACTTCTGCGAGCGCGGGATGTACTTTGAAATCATTCAGCGGGTAATACGGCACCATCTTTTCCTCCAGCCATGCCAGTGACTGGGAAGTGTTCATGCCCCAGTTGGTCGGGCAAATCGAAAGCAACTCGACCATCGAAAAGCCTAAACCGCGCACCTGCACCTCGAATGCCATGCGGATCGCTTTTTTGGCCAACCGTATGTTTTTTGGATCGTGCAGGCTTTTCCGGCTGATAAAGCTCGCCCCGTCCAACGTGGCCAGCAGTTCCGAGGTGCGGATGGGATACCCCTGAGTTTCCACATCCCGCCCATTGGGTGAGGATGTTGTTTTCTGCCCGGGAAGGGTCGTGGGAGCCATTTGTCCGCCGGTCATGCCGTAATTCGTATTATTAATGAAGATCGTGGTGATGTTTTCTCCACGGGCCGCGGCATGAACGATCTCTCCCATGCCGATGGATGCCAGATCACCATCTCCCTGATAGGTCAGCACGATGCGATCCGGCAAAGTTCGTTTGACACCTGTGGCCATGGCGGGAGCGCGGCCGTGGGGGGCCTGCACCCAATCAAAGTTGAAGTAGTTGTATGCGAACACCGAGCATCCTACTGAAGCCACGCCGATGGTGCGATCGCGCAGACCCATCTCATCGATGACTTCCGCCACCAGCCGATGGGCGATGCCGTGCGTGCAGCCTGGGCAGTAATGATTGGAAGTGTCGGTTAAGGCTTCTGGACGCTGATAAACGACCCGGTAATCAAGCGCTTCGCTAGTCATTATTTCACCTCTTTCAGCATGCGATTCAAACGGTCAGCCCAGCGGTCACGCGGATGTCCTTCCAGATCCAGCGGACCTTTTGCCATGCGGTGGATCTCGCTCAAGATCTCCTCGGGGAGGATCATGATGCCACCGGGGCGGCCGTAGAATTCCATGGGAACCTGGTTGGCAGTGGCGAGCATGACATCATCCAGCATTTGACCAGTGTTCATTTCCACGACCAGGATGCCCTTTACTTTCCCTGCCAGATCCGATATGGCTTTTTCAGGGAAGGGACTCAGCGAGATCGGGCGCAGCAGGCCGACCTTGATCCCCTCAGCACGTGCGGCGCGGACAGCTGTCAGGGCAACGCGCCCGGCTGAACCGAAGCCGATGATGGCAAAATCCGCATCATCCAGGTAGTACTCTTTGAAGCGTACTTCTTTCTTTTGGATCTCCTGCCAGCGGGCCAGGAGGCGCATGTTGGTAACCTCTTCCTCTGGAGGAGACAGGTAGATCGAGGATAGTATTCTTCTATCCCTGCCCTTGCAGCCCCTGGTCGACCAATCCGGGAACTTTGTTTTCAGCATCTGCATGGGCGGCATCTCGGCTGGTTCCATCATCTGCCCGATCGATCCATCCGTGAGGATCGTGACGATCGAGCGGTATTTTTCCGCCAGGTCAAAAGCCAGAACCATCAGGTCCACGGATTCCTGGACTGTGGAGGGTGCCAATACAATGGGGAAATAATCCCCATGCCCTCCGCGGTGAACGATCTGTTCATAATCACCCTGGGCGGGTGCGATATTTCCCAGACCGGGACCGCCCCGCATGACATTGACGAGCACGCAGGGAAGTTCCGTGCCTGCGATATATGAAATTCCCTCCATCATGAGGCTGATGCCCGGGCTGGATGAGGTTGTCATCACGCGGGCACCCGTGCAAGCCGCGCCGTATACCATGTTGATCGCGCCCAGCTCGCTTTCAGCCTGCACGAAAGCCCTGCCCAGTTCAGGCATGCGGCGGGACAGATACTCCAACGCTTCTGTTTGAGGGGTGATGGGGTAGCCGAAATAAGCCGCCAGACCGGCGCGCACTGCCGCTTCCGCAATGGCTTCATTGCCTTTCCAAAGTTCTCGCGTCATTTCAGGCCTCCCCTGCTTTCTTGAGTGGTTCTCGGTAGACAGTAATGGCGGCTTCAGGGCAGACGATGGCGCAAATCGCGCAACCGGTGCAGCCGTCACTGATCAGCGCGGCTGGATGGTAGCCTTTGCTGTTTAAACGATCCATTGCCAGACCGATGACTTTTTGTGGACAATTCATCACGCACAATTCGCAACCCTTGCATAAGAATTCATCCACAACAATCTTACCCTTTAGGGGCATTTTTACCTCCTATGGATTGATAGATCATCCAGTTATTTCTTGTTGGACTTCTCATATACACGCTTCATTATGATGGATATGTACGAGGCAGCATAGTGACAACAATCATGGATGGGTTCAACAAAAATCCTTTGAAATTATACCCAAGTTTAAAGAAAAACAGCCTGTCCGTAAGGATAGGCTGCTCAGCGAATTGCTCATGGGTGATCAGGGGATGCCAAGCAGGATCAGTTTTCCGGAAGAGTCGCTCGCAGCGATGAGAGATCCGTCCGGAGAAAACCTGAGGGCGGTGATGTGATCAAGGCCCGTCTCGAAAGTCGAGGCAAGTTCCAGCGTACCGGCATCCGCAAAATAGATGACATTTGCACCACCGCATGCGATCATCTTCCCGTCCGGCGTGTAATCCAAGCTAGAGACGTACGGCTCGAGCACGAGTGTGGCGACCTGGGTTCCGTCCGTCCGGTCCCACAGGTAGACCAGGGGTTTTAATTCCCCATCGATTGTGCCGGCAGCGCCGCTGAGAAGAAATGCCCCGTCCGGGGAAGTGGTAAATGTGCTGATGAAATCCTCGTGGAAAATTGCGGTCCCCATTTCATGCGTGGCAATATCCTGTGGCTGGAGAGTGGCCCGGGCGAAATACAGTAAAAACTGACCATCACGGCTGTACTGGATCCCGTACACCGGCGCGGCTGTCTCGAATCCGACCAAGGTATCCATGACCCCGCCGCTCTCAATATCAAAAATATCAACCTGCCATACCTCGCCTGACGCGATCGCAAGGTATTGGCCGTCCGGTGAAAAGATGGCAGATGTGGCATAGGTCGGATAGGTGACAGAGCGCATCGTTTCACCAGAGTCGATCCCCTTGATGTCAAATCTGACACTGTCCGATGACTCAAGGTAAAGCTGCTCCAGGGGGTTGATGTCCAGGATGTAGGCGTTATCTGAAGCAGTCCTGGTCATGGTGATCTCATGCGTGTCCATGCTGACGACATCGATTCGATCGCTGGAATAAACGTACAGCACAGACGAATCGGATGACCAGGAAAGCCTTCCTGGAGAAATCATGTCAATCTCGGCCAATATTCTAATACAAGACTCATTCACACTGCTTATGGGGATTGGTTTTTGACAACCCCAAAGGGATAGAATCGTCAAAAAAATGGTCACCAACAGGGTAGGTTTTTTCTTCATGAGACCTCTTTTCTTCACGGATTCAGCTTATCTTTTGCTGATGAAATCGCTTTTTGTTTCAATTCTTCGAACCATTGATCGAGCGCACCGAGAAGCGCGGATTTGGCGGATCCCATCAGGTTGGAAAAACCTGACTGCACCGATTCCTGCAGCACGGTGACACGATCCTGCACCCCCAGAGAGATCGACTCCAGAGGGTCGTCGGAAGACACGATCACCATGACCGGGCGGTTTCCCACCAGCGCGACGACATTTCCTGCCTGGTCCAAGGTGAGCGCTTGGGCTGTGTCGCTTGAAAAACCTACCGCGTCAAGGTAAAAGGCTTTGGCCTGTTTTCCCTGGGTGCCTGCAAGAGTGATCACGCCAGGTTCCGCGATGGCATGCTGACGGAAAATGATGCCAAACAGGACACCGTTTTTTTGAAAGCGGTAGTGAGCGATTCCGGGTGTGGATTGCGCGTCTTCAAACGAGCCGAGTTCCTGGCTCGCGGTGAGTTGAGATGCAAGATTTGAGAAAGTTTGCATGCCAAAAGGACCCAGCGCGTATTCGGGCTGGAGAGGGTCGGTATAGAGGGAGTAATAAAAAACTTTTTCAACTCCTTCCAGTGAAAGAAGCGGGATGACCGAACGGGTGATCATGTCCGATTCTTGCCTTGAAGAGGTTGAGCCGTTTGACGCTGCCAACTGCTCCAGGTCGGAGATTTTCCAGCCCAGTGACGTGACCCAAACTGGCTTACGCCCAAACTGATTGGAAAAATCGTACACGCTTTGCACAGCGGAGATCATGTCGTATGAAAGCGGTGTCTGGAGCTGGCAGGCACCCGAGTAGGGATCGTGACCGACATTGAAAGTACGCGTTTCCTGAGGAGTGGAGGCTCCCCAATCCAGGTGCAGGCCGATCACATCGAAATTGTCCCAGGAACCAGATCGGTTGAGCTCAGCCAGGAAACCAAAAACGTCCGAGTCGCAGGAATTTTCAGGAGAAAGGTACAATCCTCCCAGCACCACCACATCATTGGGATCCGCGGTTTTAATGGCCTGATGAGCGATGCTGAGCATTTGGACATACAGGTCTTTGTCAATGGAAGCGGAAGCCAGGTCCACTGCGGGGTAAAGCAGCCTGCCCCAATATGCGTTTGTGTTGGGCTGGTTCCCGATCTCCCACGCGTCCACCTGGTCCCCAAAGGCACTGACCACGGCGCTGACATAGCTCTCCCAGGCAGACAGCAGCTCCGCGCGTCCCACGGGGTTGCTCGGATAGGTGTGCTGGAGAAAAATTGGTCCCCCGTCCAAAACGACCAGCGGATCGATACCACGGGATCGCAGACCCTGCAGGAGGTGTAAGAAATCCCAATTTCCTTCCGCTGTTGTAAAAGCCCAGGCAATCTGGTTCGGCGCCGACTCGACCTGGCTCCAGGGCAGGGTAACACGATACCAGCCGAAGCCGATCTCTTCCGCCAGGTCCAGATGAACATTCATAGAGGAGTCGTCCAGGAATGAATGCTGCGCTCCACTCACTCCAAATCCGTCCAGGCGGGTGTTGTCGGGGGCGAAGCGCAAAAAAAGGATCAACACCGCGGCGATCACCCCGGCAAACAGCACTATTCGAAAGAGTAGTTTTTTCATCGTTCGCTCTCAATTAAAAATATCAACGTAAAGGTTGCAAGATTGGTGCCGAATAGAAAGTCTAACCCTACGACTCTGAATAAGTTACGAAACATATTAGACATTCACAGAATGGCATGAACTGGAAAAA
>CAZCHK010000093.1:0-5678 GCA_964498605.1 uncultured Anaerolineaceae bacterium
GACCTCGATGCGGGGTAGAGCAGCGGAAGCTCGTCGGGCTCATAACCCGGAGGTCCTTGGTTCGAATCCAAGCCCCGCTACCTGAACTTTCTTGCCTGAACAAGGCAAGGGATAGATAACGCGCCAGTTCCATTTTTGGAAACTGGCGCTTTTTATACCGGGGAGAATATTTTCTGCCCAATGTTTTTAGCGATCTGAGAGCCCTATATCCGTGATGGTGTGAACGCGAAGCGTAGAAAACGAGTAAAATTATACGGATCATGCAACAGGATTGAAGGCAATTACCGCCACTCTGAAAGAATAACAGTGAAAGATGCATTAATCGGGTATTCGGGTTTTGTGGGTTCGAATCTATGCCAGCAGCATTCATTCAACAGGCTGTATAATTCCGCGAACATCTCCGACGCGTTCAGGACCAACCCTGATCTTTGCGTGTATGCCGGGGTTCGAGCAGAAAAATTCATGGCAGCAAAGAACCCTGCTGAAGATCTGGCAATAATCAAAAGCGCCATCAGGAATATCCAGCTGATCAAACCACAGCGTGTGGTATTGATCTCTACTATTGATGTGCACCCTGTCCCGGTGGATGTTGACGAAAACTCTGGGATCGATGTGAACAAGTCTGGTGTTTATGGGCGGAATCGACGGCTGCTCGAATCATGGGTTCAGGAAAACACTGATCAAAGCTTGATCGTTCGTCTGCCCGCTTTGTTTGGCAAAAACCTTAAGAAAAACTTCATTTACGACATGATTCATGTTATTCCATCCCTGTTGAATAAAGAACGCTATGATGAATTTGGCTCGCGTGAACCGTTAATCCACAGGTATTACCAGCCTCAGGTGAGTGGTTTTTTTAAATGCGCGGCACCTCCAGACCAAAGAGAAAATTTGAAACAAGCCTTTAAGCGGGTGGGGTTTTCTGCTTTGAATTTCACCGATAGCCGAGCGTCGTTCCAGTTTTACAATCTGGCGTACTTGTGGCGGCACATTCAAGTGGCTTTAGAGAATCACCTGAGTGTGATCCACCTGGCTGTGGGACCTCTTGTTGTTGGAGAAATATATCGATCCATCACGGGGGAGATATTTGTTAATGAATTGGAAAAGGGCATTGTGCGCTATGATTTCAAATCGATCCACGCCGGTCTATATGGCGGTTCACATGGGTACATTTTTGATCAAGAACGGGTGATGTGCGATTTACGGGAATTTGTCGAAAACGAGAAACGAAATATCACATGAAACTTTCAATCTCAAATATTGCCTGGCCTGCTGAACATGATCCAGAGATGTATTCGTTTATCTCTGAGCACCGATTTTCAGGGGTAGAGATTGCACCAACACGGGTTTTTGGCAACAAGCCCTATCAGCAGCTTGGGACTGCAGACGATTTTCGCCGCATGCTGAAAAAACAGTACGATTTGCGCGTATCTTCGCTCCAATCTATCTGGTATGGCCTTAAAGAAAGCATGTTCGGGGCTGAAAGTGAGCGTGCGACGCTATCGGATTACACAAAACAAGCCGTTGTGTTTGCCAAAACCCTTGGTTGTGATAATCTCGTATTTGGCTGCCCAAAAAACCGCAGCATTCCCGGAGTTGAGTTCATCCCGATCGCGATCGATTTTTTTCGCGAGGTGGGGTATTTCGCTGGTACCCGAGGAGTGATCCTGGCGATTGAACCCAATCCACCCATCTATCATACCAATTTCATTAACACAACAACCGAAGCATTTGAAATCTGCAGGCAAATCAACCATCCGGCAGTTAAGGTAAACATTGATTTGGGCACCATGATTTACTACGATGAGCGTCTGGATTTTATCCACGACCAACTTGAGCTGGTGAATCACATCCATATATCCGAACCAATGCTCGAGGTTATCCAAGAGAGGCCAATTCACAAAGAACTTTTCCGGCTGGATTACTCAAAATGGATCTCCATCGAGATGAAGGATCCCGGCTGCCTGGATGCGGTGAAGACGGTGATCAGCTACATTGAAAGCTGCGCATATGCTGCATAACGACATTCCAGGTGTGCCTGACTTCATCTGCAATGAATTTGAGAAAAAAAAGAATCGCTATTGCCTTCTGATTCCCATTCTTAACGAAAGCGGACGAATCGAGTTGGAACTCGAACGGGCGCGAAGACACGCCGTACATCAGCTGTGCGACATCACGATTTGTGATGGTGGTTCTACGGATGGCTGCGCCAGTGAAAAGAGTTTGAAGCGATTCGGTGTCAACACCTTGCTGGTGAAAACAGGAAAGGGACGGCAAGGCGCGCAGCTGCGCATGGGATTCTGGTGGGCGCTGCAGCGGGGATACGATGGCGTAATCACGGTGGACGGCAATAACAAGGACAGCGTTGAAGATGTGGCGAGATTTATTGAAAAGCTCGATTCCGGATTTGATTTTGTGCAGGGCTCAAGGTTTATCAAGGGCGGGCGCGCGGTCAATACGCCGTTAAGCCGCTACCTGGCGGTAAGAGTACTCCATGCTCCGGTCATCTCTTTAACTGCCCGGCATTGTTTTACCGATACAACCAATGCTTTCCGGGGTTACTCACGCAGGTATCTGGAAGATCAACGCGTACAAATTTTCCGAGATGTCTTTACCACCTACGAACTGTTGGCATATTTGTCCGTCCGCGCAAGCCAGCTCGGATTGAAGGTTTGTGAAGTCCCTGTAACGAGGTCCTATCCGGTTGGTGAAAAGACTCCGACAAAGATCAACGGGTTGAAGGGAAACCTTGCTTTGATGATGATATTGTTCAATAATTTTCTGGGAAAATACAACCCATGACTGCGTTGTTCAGATCCTTAACTGCGATCTTTAAGAAACGTTCCTTCCGAATATTCATTGTGGCGTTGATGATAATTGCTGCGGCCTTGAATTTTTGGTTAGGAGGAGATCCGGGGTTTCAAAACGACTCGGAAGGGCTTGTGGTCAGCGGGATCGCTGCAGCCAAGCACGACATCGACCTGGGAGAAAGAAGATTCGGCCTTGGGAGACTGACGACTCCCCTTACGGATGATCCATACGAGTTATACGATAACCGGAAGCTTTTCGATCAGGGGTATGAATTTCAGGAATACCCGTCTCAATTAGGCCTGCAGGGTTGGGTTTTTTACTTGTTCGCCAAATTCATTCCAAGCCCGGTAGCTGCTTTCCGGCTGGCGAACTCCATCATCATGGCCGTGGTCATTTCACTCATCAGTTTCGAGGTCTTCAAAAAATATGGCCTGATTTTCGCATCTTCTTTCTATTTTGTGACAGTGTTCTCGATACAGGTGAGGGACTTTGCGCCCAACCTGTACTGGATGGAGTTCACCTGGTTCCTGCCCATGCTCTTAGGGCTAATCTGCCTGAACCGTCTGGATCAGCGGCGCTGGCTTTATCCGCTTTTTTACCTCGCTTTTTTGATCAAGTTCTCCTGCGGATATGAATTTACGCCTGTGGTCATCCTGGGCGCAGTCATGTTCCTCGGGGTGGAGTGGCTGCTCACCATTAACAGAGACAGGAAACGACAGCAAGTACTGCTGCGAACCATTCTGGTGGTCATTGTCCTGGCTGTTCTGGCTTTCGCCACCGCGATCACCATCCAGGCATATTTGCGAGGAGATGGCAATCTCTCCGATGGGTTTACAGCCATTTATCAAAAAGACGTGACCCGCCGGACCTTTGGGAATGCGGATGACTTTCCTGGCGTCTACAAAGACTCGTTGAACGCGTCTGTTCTCGACGTGCTGGGGATGTACCTGTGGGAGGGCCCGACCGGAAAAGCCGTGGTATTGCTTTTGGCAGCTTCCCTGGCTGTGATCGTCTACCGCTCGTTCAAAGACAAAAAATTGCCCCGAAAAGAAATCTGGCTGCTGCTTTTATCTTTTCTCACCAGTACCGCGTGGTTCGTGCTCGGCAAGAGCCATTCTTATATTCATATCGACCTCAACGCCGTGATGTGGTATATGGGATATATGCAGACCAGCGTTTATATCGTGGCGAATTTCGTGTTCTTCCTTGTGATCTCAAACAAGGGTCTTCAACGCAGAGCTGCAGGATCAAAGGCCAAAATCGATGAAAAGCTTTGACAGGATCATCATCGGAGCGGGTTTTTACGGCTTTCCGGGACAATACAAACCATGATCAACTCACGTAAATTGTCTTTTACCACACTATTCCAGAAACGGTATTTCCGAGCCTTAATTTTTGCATTGATGATAATTTCCGCGGCCTTGAATTTTTGGCTTGGCACCGATTTCACTGACTCGGAAGGGCTTGTGGTCAGCGGGATCGCTGCAGCCAAGCACGACATCGACCTGGGAGAAAGAAGATTCGGCCTTGGGAGACTGACGACTCCCCTTACGGATGATCCATACGAGTTATACGATAACCGGAAGCTTTTCGATCAGGGGTATGAATTTCAGGAATACCCGTCTCAATTAGGCCTGCAGGGTTGGGTTTTTTACTTGTTCGCCAAATTCATTCCAAGCCCGGTAGCTGCTTTCCGGCTGGCGAACTCCATCATCATGGCCGTGGTCATTTCACTCATCAGTTTCGAGGTCTTCAAAAAATATGGCCTGATTTTCGCATCTTCTTTCTATTTTGTGACAGTGTTCTCGATACAGGTGAGGGACTTTGCGCCCAACCTGTACTGGATGGAGTTCACCTGGTTCCTGCCCATGCTCTTAGGGCTAATCTGCCTGAACCGTCTGGATCAGCGGCGCTGGCTTTATCCGCTTTTTTACCTCGCTTTTTTGATCAAGTTCTCCTGCGGATATGAATTTACGCCTGTGGTCATCCTGGGCGCAGTCATGTTCCTCGGGGTGGAGTGGCTGCTCACCATTAACAGAGACAGGAAACGACAGCAAGTACTGCTGCGAACCATTCTGGTGGTCATTGTCCTGGCTGTTCTGGCTTTCGCCACCGCGATCACCATCCAGGCATATTTGCGAGGAGATGGCAATCTCTCCGATGGGTTTACAGCCATTTATCAAAAAGACGTGACCCGCCGGACCTTTGGGAATGCGGATGACTTTCCTGGCGTCTACAAAGACTCGTTGAACGCGTCTGTTCTCGACGTGCTGGGGATGTACCTGTGGGAGGGCCCGACCGGAAAAGCCGTGGTATTGCTTTTGGCAGCTTCCCTGGCTGTGATCGTCTACCGCTCGTTCAAAGACAAAAAATTGCCCCGAAAAGAAATCTGGCTGCTGCTTTTATCTTTTCTCACCAGTACCGCGTGGTTCGTGCTCGGCAAGAGCCATTCTTATATTCATATCGACCTCAACGCCGTGATGTGGTATATGGGATATATGCAGACCAGCGTTTATATCGTGGCGAATTTCGTGTTCTTCCTTGTGATCTCAAACAAGGGTCTTCAACGCAGAGCTGCAGGATCAAAGGCCAAAATCGATGAAAAGCTTTGACAGGATCATCATCGGAGCGGGTTTTTACGGCTTGTATGCCGCTTTGTCCTGTGGAAGAAAGAAGGAGAAGGTTCTTGTTCTTGAGCTTGAGGACCGGTCGTTTTCACGCGCATCGAGCAACAACCAGGCACGCGTCCACATGGGTTATCACTACCCCCGATCGATTTCAACGGCATTGAAATCCAGGGATTATTTCGATCGTTTTGTCAGGGATTTCGGATTTTGTATCAACAACAAATTTGAACAAATCTACGCGAC
>CAZCHK010000094.1:0-5658 GCA_964498605.1 uncultured Anaerolineaceae bacterium
CCCGCCGTACAGCTGATCATCGCCCGGCCCGCCGGTGATCTCGTTGATGCCGCCGTCACCGGTGAGTGAGTCGTTGAAATCGGAACCGATGATGTTCTCGATACCCGCGATCAGACCTGCCACATCGCTGGCTGAGCCGGTCTCAAGATTCACGCTGACCCCGGACGTGTAAGTCCGGTAATCGATCGTATCGATGGCGCTGCCGCCGGTGTAATTCTCCAGGTCGAAGAGCTCGAAGTCGTGTCCGCCAGCGATATAGTAGTCCGGTTCCACGGCGTGGATCTCGAAGAAGGCAGCCAGGTCGGCACCCGTGAATGTGTCGCCCGCGTTCGATCCACCCACCCCGGCGTCCATGTTGGCAAATCCGGCCGAAACTAGCGAAGCCGTCCCGTCGAACCCGTCGGTGAGGCCCACACCGGACAGGGTGATCCAGACCGGATCGCTGATTAATTCGTAGGAGAGTGTGTCGCGTCCGCCCCGCCCGTCCAGGTGCTCGAAGGAAGTGAAGGCGAAGTCAGCGCCAACGCTGCCGTTGTCCATGCCCGTCATGCGGAAGATGTCGTCACCAGGGGTCCCGAAGAGGTCATCCAGGTTGACAGTGCCGATCACCAGGTTCATGTTGTTGAATCCCGTGGTCAGCCATGTGGCAGTCCCCTGGTAACCGTCCAGCGTACCGGAACCTTCCAGGGTGACCGTCACCGCGCCGGGGTAATTGTGAAGATCGAGTGTGTCGCTGCCCAACCCGCCAACAAGATATTCAATGAAGAAGAAGGCAAAATTGGAGTCCACATCACCCTGGTCCTGCCCGCTCAAGGTGAAGATGCTGCCGCTGCCGCGTCCGATCAGCTCATCCAGCTGCGGGCTGCCGTAGACGCCTTCAATGTTCGTGAACGTCCCCAGCAGGCCTGTCGTGGATTGAACGCCGTCCAGGTTCACCGTGACCGGGTCAGCATACTGGGTGTAATCCAGCCAGTCGGTGCCAGCGCCGCCATCCAGGTCGCCGATGAAGATCGCGCTGTCAAAGAACATGAAGGTGTCGGTTCCCGTCCCACCGACAAGATTTTCGAAGGCTGAGAATTCGGCCGGGTTGGCGATCAGTCTGTAATAGTAGTAAGCCGTCTCCCGGATCTCCCAGGTGGCATCCTGGTCCATGCCGGTCAGCGTGTCGTCAGCGTCCGCGCTGCTGCCGCCAATGAAATTGTCGATGCGCGTGAAGCCGGCCAGGCAGGAGGCCGTGCCGTCAAAACCGTCCGGTGTGCTGTCCGCGGTCAGCGTGACCTGGATCGGGGCATCGGTGTAGGAGGCGTAGGTCAGCGTGTCGCTGCCATCACCCGCATCGACCTGCCCGGCAAACAGCGTCGCGCCGTTCAGGAAGGCAAACGTATCATCCTGGTTCCCGCCGTTGATGAGGGTGAAGAAGTTGAATTCGATGTCATGTCCAAGCGGATCGAAGTAGTAGCGCTTCGCGGCGCCAAACTCGAAGGTGGCGGTATGATCCGCGCCGTTGAGCGTGTCCAGGGGATGCCCGGCTCCCACTATCATGTCCATATTGGTGAAGGTCCCTGAAATGGCCGTGGCCATACCCGCGAAGCCATCGATCGTTGTGGCATCGCTGATGAGGTCAACCACGACCGGGACGACCGCTGAATAAGCCGCGTAGCTCAGCTCGTCCCGCCCACCACCGCCGTCGATGTCACCCTGGAACGTCTCCCCTTCGGTGATCGTGAAGGAATCATCCAGCATTCCGCCAATGAGAAGTTCAAAATTGGAGAAGGTCAGTGTGCGGCTGAAAGCGCCGATCGTGCTCAGGTAGGTGCCGCTGGTCTCGCCCAGCGTCCAGGCAGCCTGCGCATCCATGCCGGTCAGGCTGTCTAGCTCGCCGGATACCAGGCTGGCGATAATGTTGTCAATGTCATCAAAGGAGAAGAGCCCGTCGACGATGCCCTGGAAGCCGCGGTTGGTGCCCCAGTCCGTCAGCGTGACGTCGTGCACGACGCCATCGCTGGACAGGTCGAGTGTGCTGATGTCGAGGGCGGAGAGGATGTGCTCAACGAATATGCCGGTGTGCGTGGCCGAGTTTGCCCCGGATGTGACCGTGACCACGTTGCCGATCACCGTGGTGGTCATGGTCGCAGTGACGGCGCTGAAGTCCAGCGTGTCGTCACCCCCGAGATCAGATTCGTACACCGTTGCCGTACCCCAGCCGTCAGTGAAGATGTACAGGTCATCCCCGTCCAGCCCCGAGAGAACATCCACGCCTGTCCCGCTGCCGTATCCTTCGATGACGTTGGCACTGTCGTCTCCCGTCAGGCTGTCCGCTTCGGGGCTGCCGATGATGTTCTCGATGCGCGCCACGGAGACGACTCCGCTGGCAGTCCCGGCCGAAAGGTCAACTTCCACACCACTGGTCCAGCCACGGTAATCCAGTTCGTCCGTTCCGGTGTACCCATCCACGGACCCGGCAAATGCCGCCCCGTCTGCGATGATGAAGCTGTCGCCAGCCTGGCCGCCAATCAGGAGCTCAACCTGGTTGCCGCTGTGAGTCAGCAGGTTGCTCCCGCCGTACCCGCCAGTCAGGGTTGCCGTGCTGAGGGCAAAGGTCAGTCCTTGGGTAACGGCGGTGAAATCGAGCGTGTCGCTGCCACCGGAAGCGCTTTCTGTCAGGGTGTCGCCGCCAAAGTCATCCGCGAAGTAGTACGTGTCATTCCCGGTCATGCCGGCCAGTTGATCGTCCCCCGGCCCGCCAGTGATCTGGTTGTCCAGGCTGTTACCAACCAGGATGTCGGCAAAGTTGCTGCCGACCAGGTTTTCAATACCGGTCACACTCCCGGCCGCCCCAACCCGCACACCCGAAGCTGACATGCCAGGAAGCCCTAGAAATGCGCTGCTTCCCAGGTTCACGCCCGTCGTGCTGCCGTACCCGCTGTAATCGAGGGTATCGGTTCCGCTTCCGCCGTTGAGGGTACCGGCAAGCGCTCCCGCGCCGATAAATTCAAATGTGTCTGACGCCGCGCCGCCAACCAGATTTTCGTAGTTGGAGAATGTCAGGCTGGTACCATTCGCCTCGGTCGTTGCCGTGTGATCAGCGCTGATCGTGAAGATGGTGTTCTCATCCGGACCGGTCAGTGTGTCACTGCTGGCGCTCGCGCTGCCCAGAAGTTCACTGATGCCGCTGAAACCACCCGCGACCGCCGCCTGCGTACCCGTGAAGCCGTCGGGTGTCGATCCGGTCAGGATCACGCTGCGGGCTGTCAGGTAGGCCGAGAAGTCCAGCCGGTCCGTACCCGCTCCACCCTGGATCCAGCCAGCCAGGGTCGCATTGTTGCTGAAGACAAACTCATCCGCTCCCTCCAGGCCGCTCAGGTTCTCAAACGAGGAGAAGGCGTATCCTGCCGCCGTGCCGCTGTTGGCGGAGGTGATGGCAAAATCATCATCTCCCGTGGTTCCAATCAGCGTGTCGATCGTTGCGGGGTTACCACTGAGGCTCTCGATCCCCGTGAATGCCCCGTTCAATCCAGTCGCAAGGCCGTTTCCAATATCGACAGTCACAGCGGAAGCGTACGCGGCGTAATTGAGTGAATCATCTCCCGCTCCAGCACCACCTTCCACATTACCGGTAAACACTGCCGCACCCTGGAAGGCGAAGGTGTCGGAAGCGCTTCCCCCGATCAGGTCTTCAAAATTGGAGAAGGTCAGCGTGTTGACCGAAACGTATGAGTACGTGGCACCAAGGTTCCAGCTGGCGCCCTCATTCCGTCCGGTCAGGCTGTCTCCCGACGAGAGGCTTGCGATGAGGATGTTCAGGTTGTCAAAGGACTGTCCGTCGATCGTACCGGCAAAGCCGTCGTTTGGATTGGCAGAGAGTCCGCCCAGGACGACCGCGATGGGTGCAGTGTGCGCAGAGAAGTCCGCCGTGTCCGTACCCAGTCCTCCATCCAGCCCGGCGCGCAGGGTGGCGCCATCCGGGAAGATGAAGAGGTCGTCACCGTTCTTGCCGCTGATCAGGTCCGCCCCGCCCCAGGCATTGACGATGTTGGCCTGATCGCTGCCCGTCAGGGTGTCATCGAAGAGCGAGCCGTAGATGTTCTCAACGTTGGTGACAGTTCCGCCGACATGATCGACGATACCGCTCAACAGGTCAACGCTCACGCCGGAGCCGTAACTGCGGAAATCGATCCAGTCGCTCAACCCACCCGCGCCGTTGATGTTCCCGCTCAGACTTCCCGTTCCGCTGAAGGCAAAGATGTCGCTTCCCGCTCCGCCGCTCAGGTTCTCAAAGGAGGTGAAGGCCAGGCTGTCCGCTGTACCGCTGTCGGCGCCATCCAGTGTGAAAGTGCTTCCAGCAGCTGTCGCGACGATCGTGTCGCCGAAGGTGCTGCCGTTCACTGTTTCGATGTTCGTGAAGGAAGCCAGGCCCGTGATCGCGTTCGGCAGGTTGAGGGTGACACCTGAAGCATAGGCGGAGTAATCCAATATGTCACCGCCGCTGGACCCGTCGATGTTCTCGAAGGAGGTGAAATCCAGTCCTGAAGATGTGAAGGCACCAGGAGCGGTCACGCCGAAGCTGTCGTCCAGGCTCGTGCCGTACACGACATCGCTGCCGGATGAACCGCTGATCAACTCGAAGTTCCGGAACGACCCGAGGCCGCTCGCGCTCATTGTTTCGAGATACACGCTGACGGGCGGTGTGTAGCTGGCGTAACTCAGCGTGTCGCGTATCGCGTGCGCGCCGCCGTCCACCGTTTCGACACCGGTGAAGCTGAAGGAGCCATTAACGCTGCCCGCGCCAAATGATGTCATGCTGAAGACATCATCCAGGTCGGTCCCGATCAGTTCATCTCCCGCAAGGGTGCTGCCGACCATGCCTTCGATCGAAGAGAAGGTGCCGATCAGGCCGCTGGCGGTGCTGTCCTGCAAATTCACCGTCGCCGGGGCGGCGTAACCCGTGTAAATCAGGCTGTCACTACCGGCTCCGCCATCGACCGTGCCCGTGTAGCTGCCGAGGTTGACAAAGGTGAAGCTGTCTGCCAGGCTGCCGCCGATCAAGGACTCGATCGATGAGAAGGTCATGCTCTGTCCACCCGCACTGTAGCTGCTTGTCGCAGTGAATGTCCAGGACGATGCCAGGTTCGCCCCGGTCAGCGAGTCGTTCCCTGCACTTCCCGCGATCTCGTCGATGTTGCGGAATCCACCCGTGATGGCGCTGTCCGTACCGTTTAATCCGCTCGTACCAGGACCGCTTAGGAAGAGATGGCCCGCCGCTGCGTAGGCGATGAAGTCCAGCCTGTCAATGCCTGCATTTCCATCCAGGATGCCCGTGAGCACTGCCGTTCCGCTGAACGCGAAGACATCCGCGCCCGCCCCACCCGAGATATTGCCAGTGTGACCGGTGCTGACCCTGAAGGTATCCGTCATCGTCCCGCCGGTCAGGTCCTCGAAGGAGGAAAAGTCCAGCGTGTTGATGCTCACATACTGCTCGCTGCCGTCCAGCTCCCACTGTGCGTCGGCATTGCGCCCGGTCAGTGAGTCCGCATGGATCGTGCCGAGAAGCTGGTCGATGTTGTCGAAGCTGACAACGTTAGTGCTCGCGCTCTCGTAACCCTTGAAGCCGGCATCCAGCGTCCCCAGGCTGCCCAGGTCCGTCAGCGTGACGTGCCG
>CAZCHK010000095.1:0-5564 GCA_964498605.1 uncultured Anaerolineaceae bacterium
GAGGCCACCCCGTTGCCCGCGCAGGCGCTGGGCGTGACCACCACCGGTTTGGGAACGATACCCAGCGCGTCGGCCACCTGCGGCCCGATCGAGGAATCGATGATCGTGCGGTCGTTGTAAGCCACAGCGGCCAGGTCGATGTCGCTGACCCTGACCCCGGTGGTTTGCATGACCTGCCAGAAGACCTCCGTGGCCATCTGGCGCCAGGTCCATTCGGCGGGGATGTTCGGCATGGTCACGGCTCCGCCAACCATCATCACTTTTCTGCTTATTTTGCCCATTCCATACCTCTAGTAGAAATTGCTCAACTGATTGGGTGACCGGAGCATCTTCTGCTCGTACTTCAGCATGGTGGCGTAATCCACCATCAGCTTGTCATCCAGCAGGGACGTGACGGTACCCTCAGTCGGGCGCCGGGCCTCCAGCTGCTCGGTCGTCACCAGGGACCAGGTGTCGCACCCGGCTCCCGAGCCGTAATCGATCACGCCGATCCGTTCGCCGTGCTCCGCCCAATCCAGGATGTGCGCCAGCGCCAGCATGACGCTGGCCGCTCCGCAGTCGCCGATCTGGCTGGTGAGCACGAAAGGCAGGACCTGCATCATCTCCAGTCCGGCCTTTCCCATCACCATCAGCGGGCGGATACCGTGCCGCTGCGGCACAGCGAACTTTGAAAAATCCTCAGGCCTCAGCCCGGTTTTGGCAAAGAACTCCTGGGTGGAGGGGACCACGTGATCCAGGAGCCCCCAGCTCGACACCCATCCAACAAAACCCGCCCCGGACTGGATGAAGCGCTCCCCTTCCAGGCGGAAGTAGTCGTTCTGATCCCAGTTGTGCGTGGTCCAGGCCTCGATGACCCCGATCACGTCCTGCTTTCCCAGCAGGAATGCCACCGCGCCCGCGGAAGCCACGTACTCCAGCAGCAGGCCGGGAGAGACGTGGCGGTTGAGCGTGTCTGCGGCGATGACCAGCGCGTACTCCACCTGCCCGGCCTCGACCATGGAAGCAGCCATGAGCAGGGCCGTGCTGCCGGATTTTTCGGCGCACTGCACGTCCGCCACCAGCATGCTGGGAGGCAGGCCGAGAGCGTCCACCAGGATCGCCGCGGCGGCTTTGGTCGCGTAGGGGCTGGTTCCGCTGCCCAGCAGCAGCGCGCCGATTCTTTTCTTGTCGATCCCGCTGCGCTCCAGCGCGGTCTTGGCGGCCGCTGCCGCCAGGGTCAGGGTATCCTCTTCAGGTCCCAGGACGGCCCGTTCGCCGATGCTCAGCTTGTCGAAAAGGTCCTGCGCGGTGTTCTTCCACACCCGCCAGATCTCCTGGGCGCTGATGCGGTGCCGGGGCAGAGATACACCATAAGAAACAATACCTGTTTCCAAATCATCCTCCGGAGTAAGATTTCACGAACTGCTCGCGCGGTTCGCTTTCTGGCTTAGTAGATCAATACTTTTTGGGCAGGTTCCACAGACCCGAAAAGGCGATGGAATCCATCATCGGACCCTGCATCTTCAACAGCTTGGCATTGACCAGCTTCATCGGAGGAACCTCGCCGGTGAACATCTGCACGATGTACTCGCTGTTGCCCAGGATGGTCAGCTTGGGGGTCTTGGTCTGGCCTTCTTCGACCGTGGCGGTGCTGTTCTCCACCGTCAGCGTCCACTTGGAGGGTTCCTGTCCCTGCAGGTCGAACAGGATCACGCGGTTCCATCCCTTTGCTTTTTCCGGTTTGAAGAGACCGGGTAAACTTTCCATCACTTCCTTGATTGTCGCCATCGTTATCTCCTTTTAAATTGGAATATCAGGATTTCCAACTAATCCACAGAGCCAAACACTTTCTCCTGCACCATCAGGATGCGTTCCATGTCATCGGCCGGCACGGTCGTCAGCTCGAAGATGCAGGTCCTGTCGTCCATGCCCAGGCTTTCCTTGCGCACGTATTCCGGCGAGACCATCGGCGGCATGGTGATCATCATGGTCGCCTTGCCGTGCACCTCGCAGTAGCGGCAGATGCCGTACCCCAGCGCCAGTCTGGGCAGCCCGTTCCATTCCGCCACCCGCCAGTAGATACCTGCCAGCTCGCAGTTAGACAGGATTGAGGTGCGGATGGTTTTTTCACCTTCCTCGACATCCGCTCCCTTGCGGTAGAACTGATCGGCATACATCCCGCGCAGGCCCAGCTCCATCAGGTCGCCGATATCCTCAAAACCGGCCGCCGGCAGGACCGTGGCGAAGAATTCACGGCTGATGTCCCACATGAAGCGCTCCGCTGACGCGTCCACCGCCTTCTGCAGCGCGTCAGGGCCTTCGCGCCTGACCAGCGCGGCGGCGTTCACCCCGCCCCAGATCAGGTAGCGGTTGTAGTTGCTGATCGAGCGCAGGCAGCCATCGAACCAGGCTTCGACGAGCTCCGCGTCCAGGTGCCCGTCTTCGATCTGGGCCTGGGTCTTCTGCTGGCGATCGCGCATCACGCTCGCCCAGTCGTCCGGTGTCTCCCAGCCTTTGTCCGCGAGCGCATCGATCCGCTCCGCGGGCAGGCTGCCGTCCCGGCGGACCAGTTCGCGCATGTCCTGCACGTACCTGGCGTGAAAATCCTCGACCTGCGCCAAAAGCTCGGGGTCGCTCAGCCACTCCAGCCTCCCCGCCCCCTCCAGCAGCGTGCGGCAGCGCAGCTTCATCTCGTGCTCGACCGAAGTCCAGTAGGCGGCCATCACGCGCATGCCAGGATACACATCATCCTCCGGTAAATCCTCCCCGGAGTAAAAGGTTCTGAAATCACCCCGGTCCAGCAGGTCACGGGCGTGCTTCAGGTTCCTGGCCCACTTGTGATTATGGAATTCGTAATAATGCATTTTTTCCTCCTGAAGGGGTTTTCACTGCTTGCTCATCCACTGGCCGCGGCGGGCCTGCAGCAGCTCATCGAGCGTGCTGGTCTTGGGTGACGTGACCGCCAGCACCAGCAGGGGTTCAGTCTGGCTGGGATTGGCGATTCGGTGGTGGGGCAGGTTGACGTAATACGCGGCATCCCCCTGCTCCAGGCGTTCCTCCTCGCCGCTCTCCGCGATCAGGCGCACGGATCCCTGGATCACGTACAGGAGGGTGTCCGCAGAGTGCTGGCGGAAATGGGGCTCTTCCTGTCCCGGGCTGATGCGGATCAGCATGGGTTCCATGCGCGCGTCCGGGTTGTTGGAGAGCAGCGCGACTGCCGCCGGACCCATGTTGATGGCGGCAAAGCCCTTCTCCAGGTCCTGCCTGCGCGTGATCACCACCGGGGCCGCGTCAGCCTGAAAGAACTGCACGATGTGCACCTGGTAGTAGCGGGCAAGTTTTTCCAGGTTGTCCACGCTGATCGAGGCCTTGTCGCGCTCCACCATGCTGAGAAAAGAAAGTGACAGACCCGTGTCCGTGGAAACTTTCTCGAGGGTCAGTCCCCGCGTCAGCCGGATTTCGCGAATTTTCGTCCCTATGGAGGCCATTCGTCACCTGTGTAGAATTTTTATGATAACTAAAATTTTCAATATCATAATAATTGTTTTTAATGGCTTTGTCAACAAGGAGTTTTTTCCAGCCAGAATCATGAAAAAGATCATTGGATGAGACGCTGCAGAATCCCCTTTACTCCCAAGCAGGCATCTTTCAGCGTACCTTCTTCTGGGATATCCACATGCTGCCGTCAGCCAGGGAGCGCTTTCCAGCGCGTAAAGCCACCAGGTTGGTCATGTGGCATTCGAACTCCAGCTCCCCCAGGGCGTGATTGATCTCCGCGCAAACGGATTTCTGGCAACCGGCAGTATCGCAGAAGACGTACAACCGCCCACCTGAGGCTTCGAAGGCCTTCATCCACTTGTGCTTGCGGAAGAGCAGATCCTTGTTGCTGGTACGTTCAACTTCCAGGAAGAAGGTTGCTCCACTCTGAGGATCTCTGGCGGTGATGTCCGGAATGTAGGTCTCGCCGCTTTTAAGCTGGATCTTCTGCCCCAGTTCAAGCACCGCAAAACCCTCCTGCTGCAGGATTTCCACAGCCTGGATATTAAGAACAGTGTGCTCGATCGTGGCATGGCGCCGGATCAGCATGTCAAACAGATTATCCACCGCGTCCCTGCCTGTCAGGAAGCGGTACACCAGCCTGCCTGCTTCCGTCAGGCGCAGCAGCATTGGCGGGAAACCGCTGGCTGCATCCTTCAGTGTCTCGACACCCGTGATCTTTTCCACCAGCGCCGGAATCTCGGAATCACCGCGCTCCAGCATTCTTTGAAGGCTTTCGCTTAAGCCTTTATTGGTTGGCGAGATGCCCAGCTGGGCAGCGGCGCCGGTCAGGATCGAAGTCCGCATCGGCACGCCCGTGCCGCCCAGGATCTGGATCACCACGCTCATGCGCTCATAACTATGATCCCTCTGCCAGGACCTGAGCCATTTCGGCGCGGTGATCCTCACTTCACCCTCCCCCGCGGCCTGTGGGCTTCCTTGCTTCCGCGCCTCCACATGCGGCGATCCACCTTCCACCTGTTTCAACGCGGACAGATGCGCTTCGAGGGTGTCCCTTTCAGCGCGCAGCTTCTTGTTCTGTTGTGTCAGGTCGTTACATCTTTCCTGCAGCCTGATGCTGACACTTCTCAGCTGCTCCAGCTGCTGCCGGAGAGAGAGATGTTCGTTCCGTTTTTCATTTGTATTAGGACTTGTGGCGAGGTTCTTGATGCGGGTGTGAGCCAGGTAGCCCAGCTCGCTGGCAGACAGCGAGGCAAGTTCGCGCCCCGCGCTGCGCTGAGCTTCTTCCAGGCCGGGGTCGAGCGTGCGCAGGATGTCCAGCAGCAGCAGGTGGGCTTCGCGGTTGGCCTGCCGCGCCCTGTCCAGGATCATCTGCTCCTGTTCGTCGCTCTGGCGGAGAATCTCCCGGGTGATATGGGCTGACTGCCAGCGCTGGTTCTGCGCTAGGCTCCCGTCAGCCACGGATTATCCTGCAGAGCGGAGCGGGACGCGCGCGCCAGCTCAAGCATATCGAGCGCCCTGATAAGCGTTTCCTCCTGCGGCGCGCTGATCCAGCGCAGTGCCATTCGGGAGGCCTCGAGATACGCCAGGGCGGTAGCCCGGATTTCCTCGTGCACCCCTGCCCCGACCGGCGGAACCTCGCTTCGATCGACCAATCGCACAACTGCCACAGCCTGCTCCAGGGTGCTCTGGGCAGCGCGCGCCTCTGAAAACAGGTCCCCCGCCTGGTTCTGGTTCAAAACAAGGGCGATCTGCCCTTCCAGCCGTGTCATTTCCTCGATCCACCCTTGCGCCCCGCGGCGGTAGTCCTGGATCACCCTGACCTCTCTCAAAAGCAGGACGGGTCGCCCGTCCTCATCGCGGGGAGACACGAGCGCGCCGATCAGGATCAGGATTGCGCCTGCCGCGGCCAGGATCCAGGCCATATTGCACAGGCAACCCTGCACCATGCGCGTTTCAAGCCCGGGTTGCTCAATCGAGCTCTTCAAGGGCTGCCTCACTCTCGGCGCTGCGCGTCACCAGGGCCAGATCGGCCTGGGTGGAGCTGCGCCTGTCGCGGGTCTTGAGCTCCTCCAGGACGGCCTTGC
>CAZCHK010000096.1:0-5509 GCA_964498605.1 uncultured Anaerolineaceae bacterium
TAATATTTCAGCGTGCATAACAGTAATCATTTATGTGTTTTTCCGCTACTCAGTATTCGTATCCCCGGCTCATCCCAGAAGCGAACACCGAGCGTAATCTCGGCATACAAGGTAAAAGGACAGAATAATATTGCAATTAGTTATCATATATGATAATATAACGCAATGGAATTCAATTCATTGCTCACACTGGTCGGGAATGATCCTCTCTTTAAATCCTCCCTTTTCCTTGCGGGAAATATTTCCCCCCAGACAGTTCGTCTTCAACTGACTCGCTGGGTGAAAAGTAGGCGAATCATCCAATTACGCAGGGGCTTGTATGCCGTCGCGGAGCCCTACCAGAAGACCAAGCCCCACCCCTTTTACATCGCCAACCATCTGCAGAGAGCTTCCTATGTAAGCCTGCAGTCTGCTCTGGCGTATTATGGCATGATCCCGGAAAATGTGAATATCGTTACCAGCGTCTCAACCGGCCGACCTGAAAAGTTTGAAACACCGTTTGGCAGGTTTGTGTTTCGCCATGTTAAACAAGACTACCTGTTTGGATACAACATGTGCGATCTTGGAGGGCAAAGCGCCTTTGTGGCGAGCCCCGAGAAAGCGCTTCTGGACCTGGTCTATTTCCAGCCAGGAGAGGTAACAATCGATTACCTGACCGGATTACGGTTGCAGAACACGGACAAGCTTGATCTTAATGCGCTGAAAGGATACATGCAGCGGTTTGGTTCTCCAAAAATGGTCAGGGCAATCGAAAGGGTAACCTGGTTCCTCTCCGATTATATGAATAGATTTGAGATTCTATGAAAGAATACCTGGCGAGCCTGGTTGAGCAGAGCCCATCAAAATTGGCGGGCAGGAACCTGACACGGGAATATATGCAGGCACGTATTTTGGCATCTTTACAGCGGTGCGGAGCAATGATCCCTTTGGCATTTCATGGCGGCACGGCTCTCCGGTTCTTGTTTTCGCATGGACGATATTCGGAAGACCTGGATTTTGCCTTGGAAGGGGATCGAAAATTGTACGATTTTCGCAAGTTTCTAGCATCCATTCACTCAGACCTAACCGCAGAAGGTTACCGGCTTGAAACAAGGGTCAATGACCAAAAAACGGTTAACAGTGCCTTCATCCGCTTTCCAGGACTGTTGTTCGAATTGGGATTATCCCCCATGGGTAGTGAAGTTTTCTCCGTGAAGATTGAGGTAGACACCGATCCTCCACAAGGAGCAGGATTAACCACTACTGTAGTGAGGCGCTTTGTTGTTCTTCAACTTCAACATCATGACAAGGCTTCCCTGCTGGCAGGTAAGCTGCACGCTTTTCTTTGCCGATCGTACACCAAAGGGCGGGATATCTACGATCTTTTATGGTACCTGAGTGATCCAGATTGGCCCGAACCGAATCTGGTTTTATTGACCAACGCTTTGAATCAAGTGGGCTGGAACGGTGAAACAGTAACAGAAAAGAACTGGAGGGGGCTAATTTGGAAAAAGTTGGAGGCTTTAAATTGGGACCGCATTGAGGAGGACGTACGGCCATTTGTTGAGACCGGCTTTGATCTGAAGATGCTTACAATGGAAAACTTTTCACGATTGCTAAAAATTTAGCGGTTAGAAAGAACTGCTATTCACGCATTTCCCATAGCTTCAAACCCGCAGGAGAACCGCCTTTGTGGACTCGCAGGAACTGCAGAAGATACTTTTTATTCATACAGTAAACGTTTTTCACGACCAGGTTTAAGGGAACGAAGGCGTTTGTAAAGACAATGACAGAAGTGACCCAGGCATCCAACCCTACTTGATTTTCGATCGTCTGCTTTAACCAGTACGTGTTATTGAGCGCCTGTTCAATGAAATCCTTTTCCAAACTCTTTCCATCTCGCAGAAGCTGGTTACCTATTACCTCGATTCTCCCACGGTGGGATTTGGTCTCGATCATAAAGATGTTACCGCGGCTGTCGTAGACGATATGATCGATGTTGCCAAATCGTGAACGCTGATCGTGCAGAACGACATAATCAGGACCGAGTTGTGAAAGCAGATCGCCAATGACCTCCTCTCCAGTCGCCCCCTGCCCCCAGGTTCGGTAATCGGCGAGGTTCTTGTCAATGTGTTTGGTGAACAGCCTCGGGAATATGAGAGGGATATATAAAAGCAGCAGCAGGAAAAGCACCACTCCCCCGCTTATTTTGTAAACCTTGGAACTCGCAATAAAAATAAAGATTACCACAGCAGCTGTCATGATACCAATAGCGATCTTCAGCGCAGTGTTGTACCTGCGCGATGAAGTCTCACGGGCAGACCTCCCCGCGCTATCCGATGGGTCCCTCATCATCAAGTATCCTCCTCAACAATTATCTCTGAATAATAAGTGTACAACGAAACCTGTAACAGCATTAGAAGAATAATCCTTACACAATGAGCCTGGCGGCAGTCTTAACAAAACAGCTCACGTCATGCGAGGACACTTTTAGGTTGTCCTCAAGGTGTAAGATGAATTTTTGTTGGACGACAGCGCAGCAGGCTGCTACTGGTTGATCCCTGCCTCCATTACAGCCCCTCATCCGGCTTTTTCAAAGATGGCGAGCAAGCTACGCTTCTCACAAATCCATGTTTTCATGGTCATCCGGGAATACCCATTATTCCGGGCAGCTTATTCTGTATAATCAATTTAAGGACAAAGAACGGAGGGATCCATGGAGTATTTTGACGCACCAGAAGCCAATCCAGGTCAGGATGGTGTCTGTTCCGATAACGAGTGCCCGTGCGGTTACCCGGGTGCGACCATCCCGCGCGGCACGGGATACCTGTACATTTCCAAAGAGCTGGTAGAGTTCCGCCGCGACGCGCGTAGCGTGGAACAGGCGCGCAAGAAGCTGGAGAGGATCCGCGCGAGCACGCCGGGCATGATGGTCATATTCGATCCAAGCGTGAGCATGCCCATTCTGATGTGCGAGCAGGGAGCGCGCAAGCGGGGGTTGGACATGGAGGTGGCTGCCGCGGACGCGCGCTACTGGTGGGAGCATCACAAAGCACCCCTGCGCCCCACCCCCCTGGCAAAGGAAAAAGCTGCCAGTGCGCCTGTCCGACCCATCTCGACAGCGGCAGATGTGGCAAGTCAGACAGGGGCATCCCAGCCTTCCATTCGGCCTGCCTGGTCGCCTCCCGTCGCCCCTCCTCCCACCTGGAGCCCTCCTGTCATTCCATCGGCTCCCCGCCGCCCTTCTCGCGCGTGGGTTTGGTGGCTGGTCGGAGGGCTGGGTTTTTTAATCCTGGCGGCGATATTCATTTTCAGATTCACCGCTCTCAGGATCCCTGGAAACAGATCCGCCGGATCACCAGTCAGCGCTCCTGCCAAGGTAGAGACGCTCATCGTGGGATCGGATTTCACCTGGCCGCCTTTTGAGTACATTGATGACGAGGGGGAGTACGCTGGATTTGATGTAGAACTGATGCGGATGATCGCTGAGGAAATCGGCGTTGAGGTCGTGTGGGAAAATCTTGCATGGGATTCCCTGTTCACGAAGGTGATAGACGGACAGGTTGACCTGGCGATCTCAGCCATTGGCTATTCGGAGACCAGAGACGAGAACATGGATTTTTCTATTCCCTATCTGGAGATCCCAGATGTTTTTCTGGCGAAAAAGGGTTTTTCCGGAAGCATCTCCGCCCCGGATGACCTGGCGGAGTATCAGATTGGGGTGGCGCTGTACTCCTTCCAGAATGAATGGTTGGAGACCGAGCTCATCCCTCAAGGTGTGGTAGATGCTGCCCAGATCAAGCGGTATGAAAACCTGGACAACGCCGTTGATGGACTGATGAGTGGGGAATCCGATATCGTGATTATGGATAAGACCATGGCGGTCAGATACCAGGAACAGTACCCGGAGCTTGCGGTGATCTATGAACGGGCTAATCCTGACAACGACCTTTACATCATCTACCCCGCGGGTTCCGATCAACTTCGCGAGGAGATCGATCAAGTCATTCTCGGGTTAAAGAGTTCCGGTGCAATTGATAGGCTGTTTGAGGATGTGTTTTCAGTTGATCCCTAGGTGCTGATGTTTTTCTGTCACCAGTTACAGGCTGACACACACGATGCATGAAGATCAATCCGCGGTGTGAGAAAAGGAGATGAGAGATGAGAAATCCCACTTTAAGAAACACGCGCTCATTCGCCATAGTGTTAATGACTCTCATAATATCGCTGGCCAGCTGTTTACCAGTTGTTCCGCAAATCGAAGAAGCGCCTGTTGATCCTAAAGACATCTCCATTCCCACCCAGAATCCCGGCAGCACACCCTACCCAACGAGTACTCCTGTCATACCAACCCAAACACTGGGAGCAGGATCTATTTTGGTTTCAGAAAAAGATGGCATGACCATGCTGTACATACCCGGGGGAACATTTGCGATGGGCATGAACGCAGCGGACGCACTGGAAGAATGCAGCAAACATCAAAGCAATTGCAGGAAAGATTGGTTCTTATTTGAAGAACCCGTGCATGAAGTAGCGCTCAGCCCATATTGGATCGACAGCACAGAAGTGACCAACTCGATGTACAAGCGGTGCGTGGATGACGACGCGTGCAACCCGCCAGATCAGGCCTATTCGCCAACTCGGAAAAGTTACTACGGCAACAGCGCGTATGCCGATTTCCCGGTGATTTATGTCAGTTGGGGCGACGCCAGATCTTACTGTGAATGGGCAGGCAAGGAGTTACTCACAGAAGCTCAATGGGAGTTCGCTGCAAGGGGAATAGATGGCCGCATATATCCGTGGGGAAACTCTGCGCCATCATGTGATCTTGCCAATTACATACACGATGCGGACAAACCATGTGTTGGAGACACCACGGCGGTGGGCAGTTATGAAAGCGGGAAGAGTCCGTTTGGCGTGTATGACATGGCGGGAAATGTATCGGAATGGGTAGCGGACTGGTATGCAAGTTACCCTGCCATCTCACAGGTTGATCCGCAAGGTCCCAATGATCCTCAGTCTGATAAAGTACTGCGAGGTGGCTCCATTAACAATCTGGCAAATGGCCTTCGCTCGACCTTCCGCCACGCGCTTAATCCATCCTACTCGTACTACTATTTTTCCGTGGGTTTTCGCTGTGGGTTAAATCCATAAGATTCACCGCTTATCTGTTGGTTTGATTTTTTTGACCTTATTATGGGTGAGGGAATTATTGCGAGGTAGACTCGATTTATTTAGAGATAATGACTATACGCATTATAATTAAATAATTATGCGTATGCTTCTTTCATTTAAATTTCTCCTTACTGATTGGTACAAACGGGGAACAGTTCGTCCGCTTCCCGCAATGCCAGCAGCCAGGTGAATTCCTGGTTGTCGCTGAAGTAATAATAGATCGTTCCATTGGGAAACAGCGCGATGACATTCCCGCTAACACCCTGCATCTCGGTGATCCAAAATTCACACTCGAAGCCGTTGGCAGTCGAGTAGCGCGTGGCCCAAAAAGCGTTGTTGTACATCTGGCGGGTGT
>CAZCHK010000097.1:0-5465 GCA_964498605.1 uncultured Anaerolineaceae bacterium
ACCGGAGTTGAGTGGGCACTTACGTGTGAATTCACTTTTTATTAGCAGCAATGTTCGTAAAGCGATTAACGAAGGAAGGGCGGATTTCACGCCGGTACTTCTATCAGAATTCCCACTGCTGTTTAAAAAAGGTATTTTGCCAATCGATATTGCTTTTGTCCACTTATCTCTGCCCGATGCACATGGTTTCTGTACGTACGGGTCAGAAGCTGGTCTGACAAAAAGCCCGGCCGAAGCTTCAAAAATGATCATAGCCGAAATCAACCCAAGTATGCCAAGAACCCTGGGGGACACATTTATTCATCTTGATGACATCGATGTCATCGTTCCCGTGGACTATCCAATGGCTGAATTTCCAATGGCAGACGAGGGTAACCAAGAGGTAACTGAAAAGATCGCGCATTTCATCGCTGAACGGATTCCGGATGGAGCTACACTACAAACAGGAATTGGCGCAATCCCAGACACAGTCCTCAAGTACTTAACCCATAAAAAGGACCTGGGTATCCACTCGGAACTATTTTCTGATGGCGTGATCGAACTGGTAGAAAAGGGAATTATTAATGGCTCCCGGAAAACGATACATAAAGGCAAAATATTGGCTGGTTTTCTTCTTGGAACAAAACAACTGTATCAATGGGTCAATGACAATCCCCGCATAGAACTTCACCCCACAGAATATGTCAATTCGCCTTTTACGATCGCAAAAAACCATAAAATGGTCGCCATCAACAGCGCGATTGAAATAGACCTCACGGGGCAGGTTTGCGCAGACAGCATTGGCACGAAATTTTACAGCGGCGTTGGCGGTCAAATGGATTTCATTTATGGTGCTTCTCTATCAGAAGGCGGTTTACCAATCATTGCTTTGCCGAGTACTTCGACATTGCGCGATGGAACGATTGTGAGCCGGATTGTTCCCAACTTGAAACCCGGAGCAGGTGTCACAACCTCAAGAAACCACGTACATCATGTTGCCACTGAATATGGGATGGTCGATCTTTACGGAAAATCCATTTACAGAAGAGTTGAAGCGCTGGTGTCAATTGCCCATCCAGATTTTCGGCAGGACTTACTAGCTCAAGCAAAACAAATGAATTATCATTAGTACACATGGATAATAAATACAGGAAAGTAAAGATCGTTGCTACTGTAGGTCCGAGCTCTCGATCAGAAGGTGTTATTAAGCAGCTTATCCTGAATGGCATGAATGTCGCCAGGTTGAATTTTTCACATGGGACACATGAAGAACACCTTTCTTATATAAAGACCATTAGAAAATTATCCACAACTCTCGGAATACCCATTCCTATTCTTCAAGATCTTCAAGGCCCAAAATTGAGGGTTGGAAATATTGCTGCGGATGGTATACAGTTATTGGAAAACGAAATCATCCAGTTCGCTGAAACAAAAGATATATTACCGCCTCAAATTGATTTTGAATCAAAAGTGATTCCATTAGATGTGCCAAGATTGACCCAGGTCGTCCACCCCGGCATGAGGATCCTGCTAGATGACGGAAAAATTGAAACACAGGTGGAGCGGGTTGATGAACATTGTATTTATGCGAAAGTGGTTATTGGTGGGATTGTATTCTCAAACAAGGGAGTCAATCTTCCCGGCGAAGCACTTGAAATCGAATCTTTTACTGACAAGGACCGAAAGGATCTTCTATTTGGACTAGAAAATGGCATTGATTTGATCGCGTGTTCATTTGTGCGTTCAGTCAACGATATTCTGAAAGTAAAAAATACTATCACGGAAGCGTTTCCTGAGAACAAAACTCCGATCATTGCGAAATTGGAGAGACCAGAGGCGATCAGAAATCTCGATGGAATCATGAAAATCACTGAAGGTGTCATGGTCGCCCGTGGAGACCTTGGGGTTGAGACTTCTCCATCAGATGTCCCCATTCTCCAAAAGGAAATCATTAAAACCGCAAATTTAATGGGGAAACTTGTCATCACTGCTACCCAGATGTTGGAATCCATGATGCACAACACTCGTCCCACGCGTGCTGAAGCTTCAGATATTGCGAATGCCGTTTTTGATGGGACCGATGCAGTTATGCTGAGCGGAGAGACCGCAAGTGGAAAATACCCGGTTGAGAGTGTACGAATGATGGATCAGATCGTTCGTGAAGCAGAGGAACATACATCTGAATGGGGGAAATTTGATGCTGGTGAATCAAAACAATCCGGTGATTCCTTTGACCTGTCGCACGCAGCCAAAGGGCTGGCAAGCAACCGTAAAGCTTCAGCGATCGTCGTTTTTACGCTTTCAGGAAAAACTGCTTTATTCATGTCAAAAGTTCGTCCGAACACAAGAATATTAGCCTTCACACCAATAGAGGGTACCTATAGAAACCTCTCTCTGTATTGGGGTGTCACAGCATTTCTGGTACCATTTTCTAAAACGATAGAAGAAATGATCACAACCGTGGATAGCGCCATTCTTCAAGAATCGATACTCACTCCAGGTGAGCCGATCGTGATGATCTCAGGCCTTCCGGTCCAAGCTATGCGAAAGCCAAATTTAATTCTGCTTCATGCTTTAGGCGAACAGTATCAACCTTGAACTGAATTTTAAAAAGATGCGTTGATCAAATCCAGCGACTCTTTTGTTGGTCGCAATTTGCTCATCGGCAAACGGTTCAATGCCAGATCGGGAAGGTTGTAGTGATCGAAAAAAGTTGCTTTTGAAGAATCGATGAAAATCAGGCCTGTGAGCATCCAATTATTTTTATTCGCCTCCTCCAGCGCTCGTATTGCTTCCCATCTATCAGCAGGATCATAATCCCGGTTCAGTTTTTTCAAAATGATACTCGAACCATCAAAAAGCGTCACGCGCTTTGTCTCTCCTGCTGGATAATCATCAATCGTTATTTGTTCTTTTGCCGGGATGAAGGATATATCGTGCAGTGGCTTTTCATGCTCTTTTCCACCGGTGTATGAATGTATCGATTGCTCCTGATTGTGAAACGTAACACAAGGACTAATCACGTCAACGATTGATATCCCATTGTGACTGATTGCAGCTTTTAGTAATTCTTTTAACTGTTTTGGGTCTCCCGCGAATGAACGAGCGACAAATGTCGCATTGGACACAATCGCCTCCATGCAGATATCAATGGGACTGTACGAATTTATCCCTTGACGTTTTAATGACAGTCCCTGTTCTGATGTGGCTGAAAATTGTCCTTTTGTCAATCCGTAGACACCGTTATTTTCAACGATATACGTCATTGGCAGATTGCGCCTGATCAGGTGCTTGAATTGGCCTATGCCAATCGAAGCACTATCACCATCACCGCTTATTCCTATGCACTTGATGCTCGTGTCTGCAAAGGCCGCTCCCAATGCCAGCGAAGGCATTCTGCCGTGAAGGCCGTTGAAACTAAATGATCGACCTAAAAAGTATGTCGGGCTTTTACTTGAACATCCTATGCCGGAAAATTTCATGACTTTTTCTGGAATCAGGCTGAGTTCAAAACAGGCACTGACAATCTGTGCTGCAATCGCGGAGTGACCGCATCCCCTGCACAATGTGCTTGGTGCGCCTTTATATTCATCACGACTAATTCCAGCTTCGTTAAATTGCTGATTATTCAAGGGGACATTGGTTGACATTATTTATTCTCCTTCGCAGCCTCGTTTATCGCGTCGACAACCCATTTCGCAGTCAAAGGAAGCCCATCGATGTGGGATACCCCAATTATCTTGTGCGCCAATTTGGGAAATTCCATGCATAACAACTGCTTCAACTGACCATCTCTATTCATTTCTACTGTGTACACATGTTCATGTGCATCTATGAAATCTCTCACTTCATCCGTAAAAGGTAATGCGCGCAAGCGCAGGAAATCGGTTGCTTTTCCATGGTCCAATAATATGTCTCTAGCTTCAATGATGGCTGGTTCCGTGGACCCGAAGGCTATTATGCCAATCTTGGAGTGTGTATCTTCCGAAATTACCGGTTTCGGAAGGATTGATCTTGCAGTTTGAAATTTTCTGGAAATCCGCTCCAATAGCTTTTCCCATACATCAGGATTCTCATTGTATCGAGCATAGGGATCATGGCCTGTTCCTCTCGCAAAATATCCGGCGTTTGGATTTTTATTCCCAGGCAGTGTTCTATACGCAATCCCATCCCCATCGATATCAAGGTAGCGACCCCAATCCCCATTCCTTTTATCGAGAATTTCCTTTAATTCGTCCTCCCAAAGAATTTTTCCCCTATCCATTGGTCGATCAGGGTATAAAAACTCTTTGGTCATCCATTGATTCATGCCTAAATCCAGATCTATCATGACAAAAACTGGAGTCTGTAATCGTTCTGCAATATCAAATGCTTTCCAGCCAAACTCAAAGCATTCATTCACTGAGCTTGGGAATAACATGATAAACTGCGTGTCCCCATGGCTGACAAAATATGAGGAGGTGATATCCCCCTGCGCTGTCCTGGTCGGCAAACCGGTACTGGGACCAACTCTTTGGACATTCCAAACCACTAGCGGGACCTCAGCGTAGTACGCCAAACCCAGGTATTCCGACATCAGGCTGAATCCAGGTCCTGAAGTGGCTGTCATCGCTCTTAAACCTGCCCAGCCTGCGCCAACAACCATACCTATCGCTGCCAGCTCATCCTCGGCCTGAACAATGGCACAAGTCATTTTGCCGGTTTCCGGATCTTTTCTTAAGTGTGCTGCATTTTCAATCAGTGCTTCTGGTAAGGAAGAGGCAGGAGTGATCGGATACCAGGCACAAAACTGCATACCGCCATATAAAGTTCCCAGAGCTCCAGCAGTATTGCCATCCGCCATGATGAAACCTTTTGTCGAATCCATCCTCTCAACCAAAAAGGCATCTTTTTTCTCCAGGTTGGAGCGGGCCCACTCAGCACTTGTAGATATGATTTGGTAATTCGAATCTATCGCTTTTTGTTTTCCGTGAAAATGAAATTCCAAGGCTGATTTAATTTCATTCAGGTCGATTCCAATGGTTGCCGCCAAGATCCCTACATATACCATGTTCGATACATACGCCAAAAGGTTCGAAGGAGTTCCGGCATCCTTTGTGATCTTTTTAACCGGCATTGGATAATACGTGATATCTTCTCGAATTGCAGGAACCTCAATGTCATCTGCATAGAAAAGAACCCCGTTTGGCACAATATATGAAATCTCTTTCGCAATCGTTTCAGGGTTCATCGCGATGACAATATCATCTTTTTCAAGACGAGCCAGATATCCATCTCTGCTTAATCTGATGGAAAACCAGGTGGGTTGACCTTGAATGTTCGACGGAAAGATGTTCTTCCCTGATACCGGGATTCCCATTTTGAATAACGCTCGAAGGAGAATATTATTCGCCGTCGCGCTGCCTGAACCGTTGATCGTGCTAATGGTAATACAAAAGTCATTGACGATCTTGCTTTTAATTAGATTGTTCTTCATATGCACTCCT
>CAZCHK010000098.1:0-2466 GCA_964498605.1 uncultured Anaerolineaceae bacterium
TCGCCTTTGAGGTGCCGGAAGAAAGCGAAGACACTTACGCCATCCTGTACTGGAATGAAAGCATGAACGACGGGCAGGGCGGCTGGGTGGAGCTGAGCGCGGGTGACGTACCGGAATGGTACGAGGGCAGGGAAGTGTACAGCGGGATGAGAGCCTACAACAGCACCAACCGGGTGGAGAACATCGTTAGCATCGTGGTCAACTTCCCGGGCACATTCGTCCTGGTCACGAAGTAGTACTTACCTTTGCATTAGTTTAAAAGTATTAAGAAGACGAGGCGCGAACCTCGTCTTTTTTTCATTCAGATTGCCTGCGCGGCGTCGCGCTTGACATTCATCCGATTTACTCTATACTGACAGTTGACATGAGATCATCCGCGTGGAATGTCTTCACGTATGGAGCGCTGCTGCTCTGGATCGCGCTGATCGTTATTCTGCTGATTATATTCATCGATCCCTCCTCGGCACTCAATCCTTTTCCACCGGCCACGCTGCCTGCCGGGGTGGTGATCCCCAGCGCGACAGCGACTTTTCGGCAGCTGCCGCCAACCTGGACCCCCACGATGAGGGAAGATGTGATTATGCCGACCTTCACCAGCGCTCCCACAGCCACAGGTTTTGTGCTGCCCACCTTGACCGGCACAGCGACCTACACATCCACGCCCACGAAGACCCCCACTGTGACGCGGACGCCTACGATCACGCCAACACTAACAGTCGATGAGGCGGCCACCCGCGCTGCACAGACGCAGGCGGCAGCGACGCTGTACGCAGGTAAGACGCAGACTGCTGAAGCCTACAGCACGCTGAGCTGCGCCGCGACCCAGCTGGCTGGCGGCACCTGTCCATAACACTCACCGGTTATAATAATTCAATTAAAACAACCTGACAAACGGAAGGTCGATTATGCGTGAAGAGATTTCCCCTGAGGTGTTTAATCGTCTGATTGATCTGGCGTCCTTTGAATTTGAGCCGGCCCAGGCTGAGTACCTGCGCCAGCAGCTCAACCATCAATTAAAAGCCATCCACGAGCTGGAAGCCATCGTCCTTGACAGGGATCTTGTTCCGGCCATCCATGGCATTTCCTACGCCAAGAAGCCCAATCCAACCCTGCGCGAGGATCAAATCGTACCGGACGCGAACCGGGAACAGATCATTGCCCAGATGCCTGAATTCGAAGATGGTTACGTGATCGTGCCCGATCTAAAACATGAAACGCTGGAGTGAGCATGGAACTTTGTGATCATACCGCGATAGAGATCAAGGAGCTGGTGGAAAAGAAGCAGGTAAAAGCCATCGAGGTGGTGGAATCCTGCCTGGCGCGCGTAGCGGAGGTGGATGGACGCCCGGGGACGCTGGATGGCGGACCCGCCGCGGGCGAAGACCTGGACAAGGTCCACGCTTTCATTTCGCTCACCGCTGACCTGGCACTGCAGCAGGCGGCCAGGATCGATCAAAAGATCGCCGCGGGAGAAAGGCTGGGAAGATTGGCCGGCGTCCCTTTCACCGCGAAGGATATTTTTTGCGTGAAGGACACCTTTTCGACTGCCGCGTCGCGGATCCTGGCGAATTTCAAAGCGCCGTACAATGCGACCCCCGTGCAGCGCATGCTGGATGAGGACGCCGTCCTGCTGGGCAAGGTGAACCTGGACGAATTCACGTACGGGTCGTCAAGTGAATCATCCGCCTTTCAACCCAGCCCGAGGAATCCGTGGAACACGCAGCGCGTGCCGGGGGGATCGAGCGGCGGAAACACCGCGGCGGTCGCCGCCGGGGAATGCCCGCTTTCGCTTGGCACGGACACCGCGGGTTCGATCCGGCAGCCGGCGTCTTTTTGCGGCGTGGTCGGGCTCAAGCCGACATACGGCAGGGTATCCCGTTATGGCCTGATCGCCTTCGGATCTTCACTGGATTGCCCTGGTCCCGTGGCACGTTCGGTCAGAGACGCTGGAATGATGCTGCAGGTCATCGCCGGGCGGGATGGAGCCGACAGCACCGCGTCCACGGAACCCGTGCCGGATTATCTCGAATGCCTGGAAGCGGGGGTGAAAGGGATGCGCATCGGCATTTCCCCGGATTACGCGCACATCATCTTCCCGAACGCTGAAGGCGATTACGAGACCAGGGCATTACCAAAAGAAATCGAGGGCTCCATTCAGCATGCCGCGGAAATCCTGGCCTCCATGGGAGCGGAGATCATCGAAGATGTGCCCATGCCCAACACACGCTACGGCATCCCGGCGTATTTTGTCATCAGCCGCGTTGAAGCGTCTTCCAACCTGCACCGCTTCGACGGCGTGAAGTACGGCCATCGTTCGCCTGAAGCCGGCAGCGATCTCAAGAGCATGTACCGCAAGAGCCGCAGCGAGGGTTTCGGGCCTCAACCAAAACTGCGCATCCTGATGGGTCTGTATGTCAGCAGCGCGCAGTATTCCCGGCAGTACTACAGGCGCGCGTTGAACGTGCG
>CAZCHK010000098.1:2566-5402 GCA_964498605.1 uncultured Anaerolineaceae bacterium
AGCGCGACAGGAACGCGAACACCCACCCGAACGATCAGCATCCTTCAGGTGACCGGCACGCGCACGCAGACGCGCACCGCGACCCAAACCCGAACCCTGTCGAAAACATTCACGGTGGCACCTCCAACGCTGACGCGCACATCCTCAGCCACTGCCAACACGACCCTGGTCTCGCCGGGGGGACCCGTCAGCGCGCAACAGTTGATCGATGCCATGAATGCCGCCAGGGTGGCCAATGGATACCCTGCCCTGATCGTTCATCCTATCCTGATGGGCACCGCGCAGTGGACGGCTGAATACATGGCCGCCAACCACCTGATGGACCACATCGGGGACGTGCGCGGTCGCGTCGCTGCCGCGGGTTACGGATCGGGGGCGACCGTTTATGCGACGGAAAACTGGGCGATGGGCTTCTCCACTCTGCAGCAGATCATGAACGCCTGGAATGATTACTGGCACATGCTGCCGGCGACATACCCGTTATACGTCCACGTGGGAGCGGGTGTGGCAACCGGTCCCTGGGGCCCCTACTACATCCTGCACGCGGCGTACACGATCGGCATAACCCATACTCCCACCTGGACCGCGACGCGCACGGGCACCATGACTCCTACTTACACTCCATTGCCTCCGACCGGCACATTCACGCCTACCTCCACATCTCCCTCCTGTGCCGCGGTAGGAAACCCGTCCATCGAGCAGGAGCTGGTGAGCCTGATCAACGCCCACAGAGCCCGCAACGGACTGGGACCATTAAGCTTCCAGTCTCAACTGGCGGCAGCTGCGCGGGGGCACAGCCTGGATATGGCGTGCAATGGCTTTTTCAGCCACACCGGCTCGGACGGGTCTTCCCCGTTCGACCGGATACTGGCGCAGGGATATTCATATTCGTACGCTGGTGAAAATATTTACGCGGGTTCCGGCCCATATAACACAGCCCAGGCCGCTTTTGAGGGTTGGCTGAACAGCCCTGCCCATTACGCGATCATGATGTCGCCAAACTTCACGGAAGTCGGCATAGGCTACCAGTACAATGCCGCCAGCAGTTACGGCGGATATTTCACGGGCGTTTTTGCCAGCCCATAATCAACAGAGGTGTCATGGAATTTGAAGCGGTCATCGGCCTGGAAACTCACATTCAACTGAACACGCACAGCAAGATCTTTTGCCCCTGCAAGGCGGACTCCTGGTTTGATCCGCCCAACAGCAACATCTGCCCGGTTTGCTGCGGGCTGCCGGGCGTACTGCCTGTGCTGAACAAAAAGGTCGTGGAAAAAGGGATCCTGCTGGCAAACGCCATGCATTCGGATATCCAGCCCATATCCTATTTTGACCGCAAGAACTATTTTTACCCTGATCTCCCCAAGGGGTATCAAATCTCGCAGTTCGACCAATCGCTTGCGAAAGGCGGTTATGTTGACCTGCCCATGCCGTCCGGGGATGTGCGCCGCATCACGATCACGAAACTGCATCTTGAAGAAGACGCTGGAAAAACAAAGAAGGAAGGGAACCGGCGGCACATCGATTTCAATCGCTGCGGCGTGCCCCTGGTAGAGATGGTGACCGGCCCGGACCTGCGCTCAGCGGATGAAGCCGCGCAGTACCTGATCAGGCTGCGCCAGTTACTGCGCTGGCTGGATATTTCCGAGGCGGATATGGAGAAAGGGCACCTGCGCTGTGACGCCAATGTCTCCATCCGTCCGGTCGGGGCTGACTACCTGAATCCAAAAACCGAGATCAAGAACGTGAATTCCATTGACGCGGTCAGGGACGCGATCAACACAGAGATACAGCGCCAGGTTCGCGAAGTGACGGGTGGAAAGACGATCGAAGCCTGGACCTTGGAATGGGATGAGGACAGCGGGAAACTCAAAAAAATGCGTTCCAAAGAGACTGAAGCGGATTACCGCTACTTCCGGGAACCCGACCTGCTGCCAATCGTCATGGACGAAGAATGGAAAGAGCGCATCCTGGCGGACTTTCCAGAGCTTCCGCTTGAGAAGCGCGCGCACTTTATGCGGGATTTCAACCTGCCCGAATACGACGCGGACATCCTCACCCAGGAGCGCCGCCTGGCGGAGTATTTCGATCAGGCGGTCGGAGTGCTTGGCGCTGATGCCAAGAAGGTATCCAACTGGTTGATGAACGATATGCTGCGCATGATGAATGACATGGCACTGACGGCAGACCAGCTGAAAATGACCCCGGCGTTCCTGGTAGAGATGATCGAACTGATCGACACGGGAGTTATCAACGCCTCAATTGGAAAGACGCTGCTGGAAAAGGTGGAATCCAGCGGAAGGTCGCCGAAGTCGATCGTTGAAGCGGACGGCCTGGGCCTGGTCAGCGATGAGGCTCCCATCCGCTCAGCCTGCCAGCAGGTGATCGAGGCGAGCCCGTCCGAGGTGGCGTCTTACAAAGATGGAAAAAATACACTGATCGGCTGGTTTGTCGGGCAGGTGATGAAGCAGATGAGAGGGAAGGCTGATCCCCAGCTGACGCGAAAGATCCTGGAAGAACTGTTATCCAAGTAACGTAAGGATTTATCCGCTACCTTAAAGGGTTGTCAGGTTATTTGAAGCCTTTCGCCATCAGCATGAATCCGAAGGTTGCCAGCGGGATACCGATGGGGAGCGTGATAATCAGCGCGCACAGGACCCCTCCCACGATCATGAGAGCCAGACCGACGACTGCGGCGATCAGGCGCAGCGTGAACGTGAGGGGCCACAAAAACCAGGGGGTTGAATGGGAAGAAGATTCAGTCACGGCACTCCTTTTTAAGGATTCAGCATGGCTTCCGCCAGGCTTTTGAGGGGTCTGGACATGTAATCAAAGC
>CAZCHK010000099.1:0-5367 GCA_964498605.1 uncultured Anaerolineaceae bacterium
CGCTTTGATTATGGCTTCAATCTCATATTCTCGTGGTTTCTTTTTAATTGGAAGATGAAAGTGGATGATTGGTTCACACGATTCGTTCACAATTGATGTGATTACTGATTCGGTAATTGCTCGATCTGGTTCACTTTTTAAAACGCAGAAGCCTGGTTTGATTCTTGTTAGCTGATCTTGAAAAGAAAAAGTATCCCTGTATCCATAGGGATTTTCAAGTGAATAATCCAGTCCAATTTTGAAATTGTCTACATGATCAGCACGCATAGGTATAATCCATAAGAGAAATTTATAGGGTAGTAGCAATTTATGTGCCAATTGATTTGGCGATCCTCTGCTATAATCCCTTCTCGATGTTATTAATTACCGGAGGAACCGGTTTTGTAGGTCGACACCTTATCCCAATATTGGTACGGCAGGGAATACCTGTGCGACTATTAATTCGACCATCTGCTGACACTCCTCAAATACCGAAAGGAGTATCTGTCGAAGTAGCAGTTAGCAATATAACGGACCAGAGGGGGATTCGGGCAGCGCTTAAAGGGGTTGAAGGGGTGATACATCTAGTTAGCACAGAACGTAATGGCAGCAATGCCGAATTTAATCATGTGGATATTGAGGGAGCGCGCAACCTGGTAGACGCGATCAGGAACACAAAGAAAATTCCCATTTACTACTTAAGCCACTTGAAGGCAACGCGAACTTCAGCATACCCATATTTGAAGACAAAAGCAATCATTGAAGGATTGATTCAAAGTTCAGATTTACCATTTGTAATTTTGCGCTCCGCGATCATGTTTGGCCAAGGAGATCAATTTACTTACCCATTAAAAAAAGCCATGCAAAGAATGCCATTCATTTTTGGTATTCCTGAAAGGGGGAAATCACTACTCCAACCGATATCTGTCATGGACATCGTTAATTGTCTGGGGTTGTGCATTAATGACCCGTCATATAGAATGCAAGTGATTGAAGTGGGTGGGTTGGAGTATTTCGCATACAAACGGATCGTTGATATCGTAATGTCGCAATTTAGATTAAAACGAAGAATTGTGAACATTTCTCCAATACTGTTGCGAAACTTGAGTTTCTTATCCGAACAGTTATTTGACCGTGCTGTCATTCCATATAATTTTTGGGATTATTTAGCAGAAAACCGCATATGCGCACTGGATTCAGTCACTACGCATTTTGGGATCATTCCCTCTCGGTTTGAATATTCCTTAGGCTATTTAATAAAATCAAATCCTAAAGAGGTTTAATGGATGCATTGTGTATACATGGGCATTTTTATCAACCAAGTCGCTTTGACCCTTTCACAGATGCAATTCCTGACGAGATTGGTGCAGCTCCATATAAAAACTGGAACGAAAAGATTAATGCTAATTGCTACTACCCAAATGCAAGATTAGGGAATTTTTCACAGCTGAGTTTTGATATCGGACCAACGCTTTGGAGGTGGCTGGAAAAATTTGTCCCTGAAACATACCGTCTGATCGTCAGCCAGGAACAGGAGGTATTTTTTAAATACGGGGTATCAAACTGCCTAGCTCAACCGTATCATCACACCATCCTTCCTTTAGGTACTCGGGAAGATAAGATTACCCAAATTCGCTGGGGTATCCTGGATTATCAGCACAGACTGGGTCATCCTCCACAAGGGATATGGTTGCCAGAAACTGCTGTTGATCAAGAAACGGTTGAGATTCTTATTCAGGAAGGAATTCAATTCACTATCCTGGCACCATGGCAAATTGAGAACTTTATCGATAATCAGCCAATACTTGTGGAACAAAATAACGGGAAAATCACAGTATTCCCGTTTCACAAAGATATCAGCGCGAGTTTTTCGTTTGATTCGTCCAAGACAACCAATGCAGATCGGTTTTGCTTTTGGTTATCGAAGAACAGGCATCTTTGGAGAAATGGGCAATTGCCGATCATCGCGACTGATGGAGAGTTATACGGTCATCATCAACCTTTTCGAGATTATTTCTTACAGCAACTATTTAACGTTTCCTTGCAGCAAATAAATGTAACAGCAATATTTCCGGCTTTGTGGTTGGAGGATCATGTAGTCAATGCAAGAGGAAAGTTGATCGCAAACACATCCTGGAGCTGCCCCCATGGGGTTGATCGATGGAAGGGACCCTGCGATTGCACCAGTAGAGGAGAATGGAAAAAATTCCTGAGAGAAGGATTAGCAAAATTAGCAGAAGAAATTGATAGGATATTTGTTGAAAAAATGTCCCTCTTTTGCGTTCACCCTTTTAATCTTCGTCATGATTATATTAAGGTAATTGATGGGATTTTTCCGCTCGCAGAACTGCTGGCTCAACACGGCTGCAAAATCAAAAATCAGGACAATCTTCGCACGATCTCTCTTCTGCTAGAGGCACAGAAAGAAAGGCAAAGAATGTTCACCTCGTGCGGATGGTTTTTTGATGATTTTGCGCGGATTGAACCCGTGAACAATATCAAGTATGCCGCAAAGGCAATCCAGCTTGTCAGGATGGCAACCGGCTGCGATTTATCTGAACAGGCAATCATTTTTCTGAAGGATGTACAAAGCTGGGGCTCAAAACTAAATGGCGGGGATGTATTCCTTCAGCAATACAAAAGAGCGTTCACGAAATTAAAAAAACCTGGGGTCAAAACCCAAGTTTTTTAATCTGGATTACATGTTATTTGTGGCGGATTGCCGCCCATCCCGCATATCTTGCCTGGTCACCCAATTCTGATTCAATGCGAATTAATTGATTATATTTCGCAACTCGTTCTGATCGTGCCGGAGCTCCTGTTTTGATTTGACCCATATTTAACGCAACGGCTAGATCTGCAATGGTCGAGTCTTCAGTTTCACCGGATCGATGCGAGGTGACCGTTCGCCAGCCATTTCTGTGGCATGTCTCAACAGCCTCAATAGTTTCAGTTAGGCTTCCTATTTGGTTCAATTTCACAAGAAGCGCATTACAGGCGTTTTCTGAAATTGCTCTTCGAATCCTCTGAGTATTTGTGACAAGCAGGTCATCACCCACAATTTGAATTTTCCCCCCCGCTTTTTCTGTTAATTGTTTCCAGCCTCCCCAATCATCCTGTGCCAACCCGTCTTCGATAGAAACGATGGGATATTGATTTGCCCAGTCAAGCCAGAAATCCACCATTTCCGTGGACGTGAATTTTTTCCCTTCTTTTCTAAGGTTATAAAGTTTGTTCTTTTCGTCATAAAATTCTGAAGCAGCTGGGTCGAGGGCTATAGCAACATCCGTGCCACTTTTAAAACCCGCGTTATCTATTGCTTCTAGGATTAACTCAATCGCTTCAGAATTTGCCTTGAGAGGTGGGGCAAAACCACCTTCATCGCCAACCAGGGAGACATAACCATGGCTGTTAAGCACAGATTTTAATGCATGATATATCTCTGCACCCCACCTCACGCCTTCCCCAAAGGAAGATGCACCGAAAGGCATCACCATGAACTCTTGAGCGTCAGTAGATTGCCAGTTTGTGTGTGCGCCGCCATTCAGGATGTTCATCATCGGTACAGGCATGATGTGCGCGTATACTCCACCGATATACCTGTATAACGGCAACTCGACAGAATTTGCGGCAGCTTTTGCGATCGCCAAGCTTACACCCAGAATTGCGTTTGCGCCAAATTTTGATTTATTTGGTGTTCCATCTGAGTTGATCATCAATTCGTCTATTGCTTTCTGCTCAGTGGCATCCCATCCAATCAGGATCTCAGCTATCGTTGTGTTGATTGTCTCAACAGCTTTAAGTACACCTTTGCCATTGTATCTGGACTTATCGTGATCACGTAGCTCGAGCGCCTCATGAATACCTGTTGAAGCGCCTGAAGGTACTGCTGCACGACCGTGACTGCCGTCGGCCAAGGTGATTTCAACCTCAACAGTTGGATTACCGCGCGAATCCAATATTTCCTGACCAAATATATCAATTATTGTAGAGTCCATGCCGTTATCCTTTGAAAAATTATTCCTGCTAGTATAACCGAATTGAACACATTTAATAATCCGTTTTTATTTTTGTGCATGTTCACATGCGGCTTTCATGAATTCCTTGAACAAAGGATGGGGTTGGTTCGGCCTCGAAAGGAACTCGGGGTGGAATTGAGTACCCACCATGAAGGGGTGTCCTTTCAACTCCGCGATTTCAACCAGTAACCCGTTTGGAGATAAACCAGAGAATACCATGCCTTTTTCTTCAAAAGACTTGCGGTATTCATTATTGAATTCAAAGCGATGCCTGTGTCTCTCTTGAATAAAATCACACTTGTACGCTTTGTGTGCTTTACTGCCAGAAATCAGGTGGCATGGGTAGAGTCCCAACCTCATCGTCCCGCCTTTATCTGTTATTTGTTGCTGTTCCGGAAGAAGGTCGATTACGGGGTGAGTCGTTGCATGATCGAATTCTGTTGAGTTCGCATCATCCGTGGAAAAAATGTACCGGGCGAATTCCACAACCATCAATTGCATTCCTAGGCACAGTCCAAAATACGGAACACGGTTCTCGCGGGCATAACGTGCGGCTTGTATTTTTCCCTCGACACCTCGACTGCCAAAACCTCCTGGAACCACAATCCCATCGACTTTGTTGATAATTTCCCACGCTTTCCCCTTTTCAAGGTCCGCTGAATGAATCCAATCGATTTCGAGTTCGACCTCCAAAGCTAATCCAGCATGGATAAGAGCTTCTCTCACGCTCATGTACGCGTCGTGTAATTCCACGTATTTGCCCACAATGGCCACGCGAATTTTCTTTTTTTTCTTTTTGACAACCCTCACTAAATTGGTCCAGTCCTCCCAATTTGGGGTTCTTTTGGGTGTTATGGAAAAACGCTCGAGAATAAACTCCGCGACATTTAGTTTTTCCAATATCAATGGAACCTCAAATAGAATGGGGTTAGTCTCCATAGGTATAACCGCCCTTCGCTCGACATCACAGAATTGTGAAATCTTTTCGCACAAGTACTCGTCTATGGGCTGATCAGATCGAGCTACGATCATATCGGGAGTTATACCGATGGAACGTAGTTCGCGAACCGAATGTTGTGTGGGTTTTGTTTTGATCTCATTTGTCGCCCCGATGAATGGAAGCCAGGTGACGTGAATGTACAATGTGTTTTCGCGGCCTAAATCGCTGCGTAATTGCCTGAGCGCTTCAAGAAAAGGAAGACTTTCAATATCGCCGACAGTACCACCAACCTCCACAAGAACAATTTCCGCGTTCGTGACTTTTGCAACATTGGTTATCCGATGCTTAATTTCATTAGTAATGTGGGGTATTACCTGAATCGTCCCACCCAGATAGTCGCCGCGGCGTTCCCGACCGATAACTTCCGCA
>CAZCHK010000100.1:0-1257 GCA_964498605.1 uncultured Anaerolineaceae bacterium
GGCTGCCCGGGAGCTGAAACCCGCCCTGGTGGTGCTGGACGTGATGCTGCCCAAGCTGGACGGCTTCGAGGTATGCCGCACGCTGAGTGCGGAGAACAGGCAAATAGCCATTCTCATGCTCACCGCGCGGGATGAAGACATCGACAAGATCCTTGGGCTGGAACTTGGCGCGGACGATTACATGACCAAGCCTTTCAATCCGCGCGAGCTCGTGGCGCGGGTGAAATCCATCCTGCGCCGCGCCTCTCGCCAGGGTGAAACTACTACCAAACCCATCCGGGTCGGGGATCTGGTGGTGGACCCTGCCACGCGAGAGGCACGTGCCGCAGAACGCCTGATCGACCTGCGCACGCAGGAGTTTGAGGTTCTGCTGGTGCTGGTGTCCTATCCGGGGAGGGTCTTTACCCGTGAGCAGCTGCTGCAGCAGGCCTGGGGATTTGATTTTCTCGGGCAGACGCGTACTGTGGATGTTCATATTGCCCAGCTGCGCAAAAAGCTTTCTGGCAGCACTGTCAGCATTGAAACCGTCACCGGGATCGGCTACAAGCTGGTGGGATGAATGGCAACCTCCCTGCGATCCCGTCTGTGGTTCAGCTACGCCATCCTACTTTTGGCGGCGCTGCTTCTCTCCGCCATTATCCTGACCATTTTTTTACTCCGCAGCCCGCTGGCATACCGCCCGACTTACGCGCGACTGGAAGCCGTGCAGGACATGCTGCTCAGTATAAAACCTGATCTGACCGGACTGCCGCCTGGTGAGATGCTTGCCACCCTGAAAAGCCTGGATGCCACCTACCAGGCGCGCATCCTCGTGTTCTCCAGCGATCGGATATTAATGGCTGATTCGCGCGCCGAGATGGATGCATCGCAGGTTGCCTTCCGCAGGCCGGTCATCCTGCGCAGCAACCTTGTCCTGCGTGACACGCAAGGAACCGCCTGGCTGTTCCACATCAGCCGGCAGCCTGATGGTTCGTTTCTCCTGACTGGCGTTGAGCGGCCTCGCATCTCCCTGGCAGTCCTACTGGCCAACGAGATCATCCCCCCGTTCCTGGTTTCCGGGTTGGCTTCGCTGGCGTTATCACTGCTGGTGGCGCTGGCGCTGGCGCGCTGGATCGGCTCACCCCTGGAAGCGCTGGTGGCGGCCTCGCACCGCCTGCCGGACCTTCCGTCGAAGCCCTTGCCTCTAAGCGGTCCGCGGGAGATCCAGGAATTGACCGCTGCGTACAACCAGATGACGCAGCGCGTGCACGCTTCGCA
>CAZCHK010000100.1:1357-3520 GCA_964498605.1 uncultured Anaerolineaceae bacterium
TCCAGGAATTGACCGCTGCGTACAACCAGATGACGCAGCGCGTGCACGCTTCGCAAAAGGCGCAGCGGGAATTCGTGGCCAATGTATCGCATGAATTGAAAACCCCCCTCACTTCCATCCAGGGCTTTGCCCAGGCGCTCCTGGACGGAACGGCAGGCACCCCGCAGGAACGCCAGCGCGCAGCTGGCATCATCCAGCAGGAAGCGCAGCGCATGAACCGCATAGTGCTGGACCTGCTTGACCTGGCGCGCATGGATGGGGGCACGATGGACCTGCAGCGAGAGGAGGTGGATCTGCCGGCGCTGCTGCGCAGCGTGGTGGAAAAGTTCTCCCCCCAGGCAGAAGCGACAGGAGTATCCATTCAGATAAACGAGGAAAACCTGCCGCCCATCATGGCCGATGGCGACCGCCTGGCGCAGGTCTTTTCCAATCTGGTGGATAACGCCCTCAAGTTCACACGCTCCACTGGATCCATCACCCTGTGTTCGAAAAAATCCAGTACTCATGTAGATCACGTACAGGTGGAAATAACCGATGATGGGGAGGGGATCAGCGCGGACGCTCTTCCGCACATCTTCGAGCGTTTTTACCAGGCAGACGCAGCGCGGCGGGGTGGAAAAGAGCACGGCAGCGGACTGGGGCTGGCCATCGCCAGGGAGATCGTCAGCGCGCACGGGGGAACGATCCACGTAACGAGTGAGATCGGCAGGGGCAGCACTTTCACCGTCGTGCTGCCTGTGACTGGGCAAACGACCCCACCAATCAAGATATAAAAAACAGGGTCACCGTTTGGTAGTGACCCTGTTCATGCGGGTTATTTCTTTTCCGCCACTTTCCGCGCGCGTGGTTTCGGGGCAGGCTTTGGCGCGGGACTCTTATCGGGCGATTCTTTGACCGGACTGGGATCTTTCTTTTTCAGCGTGACGCGACTCTCACCGTCCGTCTCCACCAGGATTGTGTCGCCGTCGGTGAACTCACCCGCCAGCACGCGGTCGGAGAGGGCATCCTCGATCTGCTGCTGGATGACGCGCCTGAGCGGACGCGCTCCCATCTCCGGGTCGTAGCCCTGGGATACAAGGCTGTCGAGTGCCGATGGAGTGATCTCCAGGGTCAGGTTGTGCTCCTTGAGCCGCGCTGTCACCTTGGAAACCTCAAGGCTGGCGATCTCGCGCATGTGCATCTTGCTCAGCGCGTGGAAGACGATGACGGAATCCACGCGGTTGATGAACTCGGGGCGGAAGATCTTCTTGAGCCCGTCCAGCAGTTTCTTGCGCATGTCCTCGTAGGACTGCGCCTCGGCGGCCGATTCGTCGCTTGCCAGCTTGAATCCCAACCCACCCTGCTTCTTGATCAGGTCCGCGCCGATATTTGTGGTCATGACGATGATGGCGTTGCGGAAATCCACCTTGTGCCCCCTGGCGTCCGAGAGGTGACCCTCCTCCATGATCTGCAGCAGCATGTTGTGCGCCTCCGGGTGAGCCTTCTCCACCTCGTCGAAGACGACAATGGAATAGGGGTGGCGGCGGATGGCTTCGGTGAGCTGCCCCGCTTCTTCGAACCCGATGTAACCGGGAGGTGCGCCAACCAGGCGGCTGACGGTGTGTTTTTCCATGAACTCGGACATGTCCAGCTGGATCAGGGCGCTCTCGCTGCCGAACAGGAATCGTGCCAGCGTTTTGCTCAGCTCGGTTTTGCCCACACCTGTCGGGCCCATAAAAATGAACGACCCGATCGGGCGCTGGGGATCTTTCAGACCGGCCCGGGCGCGGCGCACGGCCTTGGCGATGGCACTGATGGCTTCCTCCTGCCCGACGATGGAGCGCTTGAGCTCGTCCTCCATCTTCAGCAGGCGCTGGCTTTCCTCGGTAGCCATTTGCATCACCGGCACGCCCGTCCACATCGAAACCACTTCGGCGATGTCGTCAGCACTGACAATGGGGCTGTTGGCGCGGTCCCAGGCGGTGCGCATTTTCTCCAGTTTTTGCTGCAGCTCGGTCTGGTTGAGCATGAGCTGCTTGGCTTCTTCCAGCCTGCCTTCATCCACGGCCAGGCGCTGGCTTTTGCGGGTCTCGCGCAGCTTGGTGATGATCTCCTTGCTTTCCTGGGCGGCTTTGCTTTTGTACATGCGCACGCGCGAGGAGGATTCATCGATCAGGTCGATGG
>CAZCHK010000100.1:3620-5338 GCA_964498605.1 uncultured Anaerolineaceae bacterium
GCTTTGCTTTTGTACATGCGCACGCGCGAGGAGGATTCATCGATCAGGTCGATGGCCTTATCCGGCAGGAAGCGGTCATTCACGTAGCGCGCGGACAACCGCGCGGCGGCCTCGAGGGCTTCATCGGAAATCACCAGTTTGTGATGCTCCTCGTAACGGGCGCGCACGCCTTTGAGGATCCTGATCGTCTCGTCCACGGAAGGTTCTTCCACCACGATGGGCTGGAAGCGGCGCTCCAGGGCGGCGTCCTTCTCGATGTTCTTGCGATATTCCTCCAGCGTGGTGGCGCCGATGACCTGCAGTTCGCCGCGTGCCAGGGCCGGCTTGAGGATATTGGCGGCGTCCACGGCCGAGCCTGCCGAACCGGCACCCACCAGCATGTGCACTTCGTCAATGAATACGATGGCGCCGGATGCCTTCAGCTCATCGATGACGCGCTTGAGGCGTTCTTCGAACTGCCCGCGGTACATCGTCCCGGCCACCAGCGAACCCACATCCAGCTGCAGCACGCGTTTGCCAAGCAGGGGGGCGGGAACGTCGCCGTCGATGATGCGCTGGGCGAGCCCCTCCACGATGGCGGTCTTGCCCACACCGGGTTCACCGATGAGGGCGGGATTGTTCTTGTTGCGGCGCGCCAGGATCTGGATGACGCGCTCGATCTCCATCTGGCGCCCGATGACCGGGTCCAGGCGGTTCTGCTCGGCCAGCGAGGTCAGCTCAACTGCCAGCTGATCGATGAGCGGGGTCTTCTCCTTTTTTCTTTCCTGTTCTTTCTCGTCCGGGTTGACAGCCGGTCCTCCCGCGCCGGAGGGAGAGGCAGCCTGAAGACCACCGCCGGATTCCAGGACGCGCGCCACCTGGCGGCGGACCTGTTCGTCCGTGATGCCCAGCTTGCGAAGCACTTCCAGACCGCGGTCCTCGCTGGAGCGCAGCAGAGCCAGCAGGAAATGCTCCGTGCTGATGTAGTGGGCCTGCATGCGCCGGGCTTCGTCCATAGAGAGCTCCAGAACCTGCTGGACGCCGGTGGAAAGGTCAATGCGCTCCTGCACGGACGTGCCGAAGCCGCACAGTTTCTCGACGATCTCGCGCATGCGCTCTGTCTCCACGCCCAGGTCGCGCAGCACGCGCGAAGCCACGCCGCCTTCCTCGTTGATCAGCCCCAGCAGCAGGTGCTCGGTGCGGATCGTCGGCTGGCGGTAGCGCTCGGCTTCCAGGTGCGCCAGGTGCAGTACTCTGCGCGCGCGTTGAGTGAATCGTTCCAAACCAGGCATACTTTCTCCTTGAGGTGTATTCTACCATCCAAAATGTGAGGAGAAGATTAGAAGGGTATTAGAGATAATGAATGTATAATTCCGTGAAGTTTACAATATTTGGACCTGGCTTACATGAACCGCCGATACATCCCACAATTGATCATTATCGTTTTCATGGCCGAGTCTATTCTGACAGGCGCCTGTACTGGAATCACCTCCCTGACAGAAAGTAATCAGCCCCAGGAAGCTTCCAGCCCCGTCTCAACCTCTTCTCCCAGTCCCGTGAATCCCACACCCCGGCCATCTCTGACCGCAACGCCTGAACCGGTCTACGAACTGTACGATCCAGGCACCTGGCCTTTGGAGATGCAGGAGTATTTTTACCGCGACCCTTCAGAGTGGAGCAGCCCAACCGGGCGCTACGTGACCCATTCCGAGTTCGATGAATTCCTGCAGAAAGCCCGG
>CAZCHK010000101.1:0-5270 GCA_964498605.1 uncultured Anaerolineaceae bacterium
GGGTGGACTGTAAACCCAACGAGTGCCAGGTGGGAACCACAGAGGGTATCAACCTGCGCGCTTTGATCAAGGAGATGGGTCAGCAGTGGCAGGGCGCCATACCGCGCAAGATCATCATCATGCCTTCCTGTGTTTCCATGGCGGAACTGACCGGTGGAATTGAACTGGAAAAGATGCGCCCCACCATCCTGCCCATGGGTATCTCCTACGACCTCCTGGACGTGATCATGCCGGACCTCGAGCGGGAAATGCCGCAGTGGCTGATCCTGGGACCGCGCGCCAGCGGCAAGAGCAACTTCCTGGCTTGCGTTGTCAGCAGCTTCCTCAAGCGCGCGCATTCACCATGGGAGATCCTCGGCATCGGGCTCAAGCGGTCCATGCTTGGCGCGGTAGAGATCAAGAAAACACCTTATCAATTCATCGGTCAGCAGGACAAGGTCAGCGCTGCCATCCAGACGTTTGTCAAAAAGATAAGTGCAAAGCCGGAGAAACCCGATAAGAAGTACATGTTCCTGATTGACGATTTGGGCGGACTTCTCGACCTGGCTGATGCCCAGATTAACGATGCCTTTAACCAATTAATCGACGTCGTGTCATCCCGACGCGACACGCATCTCATGGCAAGCGGTCTTCTGGATGAGCTGCGTTCCCACATCGCTTCTGCGATGGTCAAATTCCTGCGCCAGGGTCGCACCGGGCTTGTGCTTTCGAAGGACACCGGCGAACTGGACTGGCTGGGTGCACAGTTCCCGCTGGAATACCGCAAGGTGGATATGCCCACCGGACGCGGTTTTTATGTTAGCAAGGGCAGGCAGGTCCTCCTGCAAACAGCCTCGCTGGAAGAGTGCACGGCCAAATAGGATCAGATAGGACAGAGGCCATGGCAAAAATTCACATGCAAACGGAAAATGTGCGCAGCCTGGCGCAGCTCATGGCAAGGCAGGCAGACCGCTTCATGGAGAAGAGCGAGTCGCTGGGCAGGATTTGCGGCCGACTTTCAGGGGCTTGGATGGGAGGATCGGGCTCTGAGCGTTACCTGAGCAAATTGCGAGCCCTGGCGAAAAAATTCGAATCCCAATCCTACGCGCTGCAGCAGCTTTCGATACGTGTCAACCGCGAAGTGGACGAGTGGGCGGAAAAGGACGCTCATTTTTCCGGAAAATCCTCTCTTGCCGTCGAAAGAATTCCTTTTGGTGAAAATGTAGCCCGTGTTTATGAGCCCAATTTTTTTCAACTGATTCGCGGAAACGTTTCTCCTTATACACTGCAGGAAGCTTTTTCATACCTTGAGAATTCTGAGGCTGGCAAAGACCTGTTGGATCAAGCGAAAAAGGCGGGGATTTGTTTTGAGATTCAACCAGAGGGTACGATTATTGGCGATCCCAATCTGGAGCATGTTTCCATCAGGTGGGGTGAAGCCCCCGGGGGGCTAGGTTATCAAAATGGTAATGAAATTGTCATATCCAACGACTTGGACTTTCGTTATAAGGGTAAGGACCAAATTGCCAGTATCCTTGGACATGAAATGCAGCACGCTGTTGATCGCAAGAACGGCTTGCTTCTCAGCTACGACGGGATAGAGAATATTCGGGGCGTAGAGCAACTCGAATCGTTTTTAGAAGCCCGTACTGAAACCCGAATAGCTTCTGAAATTCGAGCCTTTGAAAGGGGTTTTGCAATTGATCAGGTAAGGTCATATTCTGATGACGGCATCAATACATACCAGGAAAAAGCCTTTGTTATTTTTGATCAAGATTATCAAAAAATTTATGAGTCTCAAATCAACTCGATGTTTGCGGGGCGATACACTGCTGACTGTTGGCTCGATGGCGCAGGACAGCTTCAAATAGACCTGCAAGAAATCGATCTCACCGCTTACACGTTGGCATAGAAAGCAGAGAAGTGATAACTGAATCTTCATTACCCACAAAGTTAAAAAGGTATAACGGGGAGTCTTTTTCGTTCTCATTTCCGCAAACAAGCGCGTTGATTGAATTAACCCGAAACGAAACTGGTCAGAAGGTGCGCGTTGCGGGAATGATTGACAAAACACTCTGTCACATCGACATAGAATCATGGAATGCAGAGGGATCCGCAGAGTCGGAATCCAACCGGCTTTTCTCGAACATGGGGAATCAACCTGTTGGCGAAACGATCGCGCCACATCCTATGCCTGGTCTTAAGTTCACCGCCTGGAGGTATATTTGCTGGTTCTTTGAAGGCGCACAAAAACTTGGATATATCGATTCAACTATATTCGATACACCAAAAGGAAAGGTAAGGGTTTCCACCCTGGTCGAGCATGAGCTATACAACCGCATACGCCCAGTCGTCGATTTGATCCTGAAGACGATTGAATTCTCTGCGGCAGACGGTAGTCTATAAAAAGAATCTGAAAATAACACGCTGGAACCAAAGAAGGTACTATGGCAAAAATTCACATGGAGACGGAAGAGGTACGCTACCTGGCGCAGTCCATGGCAAGGCAGGCAGATCGCTTCATGGAAAAAAGCGAGTCACTGAGCAGGGCTTGCGGCCGCCTTTCCGGAGCGTGGATGGGAGGTTCGCGCCCGGAGCGTTACCTGAGCAAATTGCGGGGACTGGCGAAAAAACTTGAGTCCCAATCCTACGCGCTGCAGCAGCTTTCCATCCGCGTTAACCGTGAAGTGGACGAGTGGGTAAGCGCAGACAGCGACAGGAGATGGATTTCTATCAAAAAAGCTTATGTGCCCGGCTTGGCAGCATCATCCATTCCTATCCTAATGGCTGGCACAACCAGCACAACCAGTGCGTCGAATATTGCTTTCAAAGGCTTTATCGGGTACGAAAAGGATTTTGACCCGTGGTCCCCATCTGATCTGTTGGACAAACAAGGATTTGAAAAGAAAGCGGATGTAAAGCTGCCCGTTGTCGAAGGATCGTTGTACGACGCGGATGATGCAACCTGGAGCTATTCAATGGGGGGGATCACCCAGAGCTATCGGGGAGATATAAAAGCTGGCGACTATGAAGCGGGTTTAAAGTTCGGTCTAGGGGAAAAAGGCTTCACCGCAGGATTTTATGGTGAGTACGATTCTGTAAAAGCCTCAGGGACTAGCGTGATAGGTTCAGCAGCGCTGGGTGTTACATCCGGGATCACCGCAACCGCCCTGTCAGCTGATGGATTTATTGGCGTAAGAAATAATGATTTTGGGGCAAAAATCGGTGCCTCCCTGGCATCAGTAGAGTTGGAACAAGGCTTGAATATCGCTGGAATCAATATTGGAATGAAGGTGGGACTTTCAGCAGGTGTCGAATTCGGATTTCAATTGGGCGACGACTCTTCAGTGAATTTTGGACCTTTCAAAGTCGGCCTGAGTTTTGGAAAAGCAGTCGTCTAAAACGAGTGGATACAAGATGATCAAATTAACTCAATATTTATTCTCGCGCAACGAGATTTCCAGGCTGTCCAATCTTTTTTCCTCCCCCCATCTAGCTGGATTTGATGCAACCTACCTGCAGGTTCCCAATCTGGATGAGGAAAAGGTCGCGTCTGTTTTGTGTGCCAGAGGTGTCCTTGAGAAAAACCAAAACAGCCAATTTTCTCTGAACCCATCGTTGACCCCATTATTTGAAACCTTATTTCGCCCTGAACGTGTGCTTCTTGTTGTGCGAGATGTGCCAGCTGCTGGAACCCAGCAGGTGGTTTTCCTGATTCGGCAAAATATGATTATCTTGCATGCGCAACCTGAACAGGAAAGCCACTCATTATCAATGATTTCGGTTGATGAGATGGTAGGTTTAATTGAGGAATGGTTCAGTGAATATCGAGGTGACACTGCGCTCAACGCGCAATTACGCATTCCTTTTACTGAGTTTGAGCACGTGAGGAAGATCAGTGAGCAAGGCGAATCTGAACAGGCAAAAAACCTGCTGAAAGCGCATACGGATGCAAATGATGAGACCGCAGATAATCTGATCACTCAAATGCAAACCAGAAAGGTCAGCGCTTCATTCATGTTCTTTGAGGTCAATGGGGAGAAAGCGCACGATCTTGAGACATTCGCGATGTTTACGGGAAGCAGTACTCAGTGGGTCGTCACCGAAGACCCAGCCAATCATGATCTGATCGTGTTCTGCAGCAAAGAAAGCTTCAATTCCGAAGTACAGAAAATCATCGGGAAGTTTTATAAAAAAAAAGATAGCGGTTTGAATTGACCCCCTAAAAACAGACACGAAAAGAAAGCACCCCCTGTGAGAAAATTGAAACAGGAGGTGCTTTTTATGTCCGGGATAAAAGGGATGCAGCATTATTCATTAGAAACAAAACAAACAGCCATTCAGCTGTTCCTGGAAGAAGGCTATACCTATCGGGAGATCGCCGAGCGCTTGGGAATGCGGAAAGCAGATCGGATTTGGGTATGGGTCAGGGATTACCGCAGAGAAGGGATAGCCAGTCTCACCAGGCCAATAGGACGCCCGCAAAAACAACCAGAGAGTGAGCAGGGCGAGATAGAACGTTTGCGGATGGAGAACGCATTACTAAAAAAACTTCAGTCCGAATTGCGAAAGGATATGCTCGCGAAGCGCGATATCGGACGATCTATCACTACAAGGAAGAATTCCAGGTGACACACATGTGCGACTTCCTCAAGGTATCGCGAGCGGCTTATTATGCGTGGACCAGGCGTCTATCCAGACCGGATAGAGACACAGAGCGCATGGAGCTGATCGAAAAGGCTTATCACGCTTCCCATCGCACCTACGGCTATCGCAGGGTGCAGATGTGGATCCAGCAGAAGATGGACATTACGATCAATCACAAAGCTGTTCTCAGGCTGATGAATAAGATCGGGATACATTCCATAGCCAGAAAGCGCAAGTTTGTGAGAAGTGCTGAAGAATATGACACATTCCATCGCTATCCCAACACCCTGAACCGGGAGTTTACAGCTCCCCGTCCCAATCAGAAATGGGTGACCGACGTAACTTATGTTCACACCCAACAAGGCTGGGCTTTTCTCTCCACCATCAAGGATCTGCACGATGGTTTTATCGTGGCGCACAGACTGGCAAAACAGAATTCACTTGAGCTGGTAACCACAACGCTGAGAATGGCCAAACAAAAAGAAATGGTCACTGATAGACTGATCCTCCACAGTGACCAAGGGCATCAATACACGTCTCACCCGTATTTCACCCTGACCCAAGAATACAACATTACCCCTTCCATGTCCAGACGTGGTAATTGTTGGGATAATGCGGTTATGGAGAACTTCTTCAGTCATCTC
>CAZCHK010000102.1:0-5260 GCA_964498605.1 uncultured Anaerolineaceae bacterium
CCTACGACCTTTGCGATGTCAACGCAACGCTCTAACCAACTGAGCTAACCGCCCGAAGTGACGGTATTATACATGCAAGGCTGAAAATTGGCAATTCGATTATTCTGCCGCTGACGCAAACGACCAATCGTTCAATCGCGGACGAAGATTAATGCGCTCCCCTTTCTTATGAAAAGATTCGCTTGATCAAGCCAGATTTGTTGAAGCGTGCTGGATGCGTAGCTGGAAAGGGTTCCGTTGCCGGGATCAAGGAACGTAAAAAATTCCTTCCCTGGATCGTACGCGCAAAGAACCATGTAGTGTCCGACAGCGCTGGCAGGCCCCTTGTGGAAAAGATCCCGGATCACAGCCACGGTTTTCCCCCACGATACTTCGATGACGGTTGGAATCCCTTTCAGTAAATTTTCGATCAGTGTGTCAAGATGAGAATAGGAGTGGTATTCGATGCGATAAGGGAAAGCAAGCTGCTTTTCTTTAACAAACCGCATCAACCCTTTGATGACCATCGGTAGCTGAAATGAAGGAATGCCAAAATACTTGCTTTTGTATCCATGACGGATGAAATATTGGTCCAGTTCATAACCGGTCGTACGATTGGCTCCTGTCAGAAGATTGATCATGATGGAAAAGGAAAAGCTTGCGCAGCTCGTTGGAAGCGCGAGGGGAACGAACTGGTTCTGACCATATGTGAGCAGGTCATTTGTGGATAAATTTTGAAGAATGAGCGCATCCTTCATTTTATCCGTCCGGAAGGATGAACCAGAAGACCGAGCCCTGACCAGGTGTTGAGTCAACACCGATCGACCCGCCGTGGGCTTCAATGACCCGCTGGGAAATTGCCAGACCCAATCCTGTGCTTTTCTCGCCACCGGTTGGTCTGGCGGATAACTTGGCAAAATCCGTAAAAAGCTTTCCCCGGTCTTTCTTGGTAATGCCTGGCCCCTGATCCTCAACCATGATTTTCCATGACTTGCCGAGACGTTTGGCGCGGACCTTGATCAGTGATTGGGCGGGCGAGTATTTGATGGCGTTTGAGAGGAGGTTGTCCAGGACCTGGCGCAATCGCTTCATGTCACCACAAATCTGGCCATGCGGACGCGTTTCAAGTCTGATGATTGTTTTCTTCTGGGACGCCAGCTGGTTGTTACGATAGACGGATTCCTCAAGAAATGGCGCGATGTCGAACCAAACCGGTGTGAGGATCAATTTACCGGATTCTATCCGGGTCACGTCCAGAAGTTCATCCAGGAATCCCAGCATATAATTTGTCTGTCCGATCAATTCATCGATCCACTGTTTGAAATCCGCTTTTTTTTGGACCGTTTCTTCTGAAGACATCATTTCCAGAATCATCCTGATGTTCGCCAATGGACCGCGCAAATCGTGGGCGGCAATGCCCAGGAATGTATTTTTCAGGTCATTCAACGTATTCAGTCGTTCATTCTGCTTTTCAATCAATTCCTTTTGCTCGGACAGCTCTGTGGTCAGCTTGCTTTTTTCCAGAATGATCGACAGGTGGGCTGCGATACGCTGGAATATCGTGATGTGCTCTGTTGTGTAGGAATCTGGAAACACGCTTGAAAAAAAGATAAAGCCGACAGCCGCTCCATCGGCAATAAGCGGGCATGTCAGTGAAGACTTCATCCCCTCCGCAACGATCAGCCGGGTGGATTCGGAATCAGGTTTTGATTTCAGGTATTCAATTAAGTTGTTGAGGATGCGCGGACGCGACGTGGCAATGATCTTCTCGAGGCTGCTGCCACGCAGTGCCGATTGATATCCCTTCTTGAGCTCGACCACTTCCTGATCAGTCTTTGCCCAGCGAGCGACGATATCCTTGCCGTCTGCAGAAATCAGCGAAAATCCGATGCGATTGTAGGGCAGCAGTTTATGGAAATTTTCGTACACCTTCTCCAGGACGTCATCAAGCAGCAGTCCGGAATTGATTTGTAGCGTGATTTCATCCAGCCTCTGCTCTTCAAGGAATTGCGCCTCCAGGGAATTGGCCAGCTCTTTGAGCGCGTTTGCGATCGGGGCAAGATCACCGCGGAGGTCACGCAGCGCATCCGGGGAATAATCATGATGATGAAGCTGTTTAATGGCAGAAACCAGCGAATCGACTGCGTTAGAATCCATTCCTTAATTATACATACGCATCTCACGACGCGCGCGGTTCCCGCAGCGGCGCGTTTGGATTTCAGCAACGCGGTGATTGCCAAAGAGAAAAAGAACAAGACTGAAAGCGTCAGTCTTGTTCAGGGGAAAATCAATACAACCAGTTAGTAGGTTACTTTCCGAGGCAGCGCTTTTGCCTGATCGACCCAGCTCTTCACCATTCCCAGGGATGGCAGTTTTCGGACAAGTTTTTTCTTGGTGTTGATCTCTTCCATGGCAGTATGGAGGTTTTCCGGTTTTCTTTTACTGAGTTCAACCACAGTATCGACACCCGCTTCCTCCAAGAGATCAGAATATTCTGAACCGACACCCTTAATGCGATAAAGGTCCGCAAGGTTGACCCATTCAAGGATCAGCGCGTCACCGATGCCTGCTTTTTCTGCGATTTCTTTCCTGTTTTTTGGATTGCCGCCTTTTTCAAGTAACGCCGCTACGGATTTGATCCCGATCGTGCTCAGTTTTTTGGCGTATTTTGGTCCAATCCCCTCAATATCTGCTAATTTTGGCATTATTCACCTCCAAATGAATTTAACTTAGTGTACATAACATCGAAAAAAAAAGCAACATTGAAAAATTTCACAACCCTGTCGAATATTTAGCTATGGTATAATTTTTCCGCTCTGGAAACAAAGAGCGATGGAGAGGTTGCGTAGTCTGGCCTAACGCGCACGCCTGGAGAGCGTGTGTACCGCAAGGTACCGTGGGTTCGAATCCCACCCTCTCCGCTGTTTTTTTAAGGTGACAGGTGATGAAACCAAAGTTACTTGCTTATATCGGATTTGGCGCAGTGTTGATGTTTTTTATCGCTTACATCACGGGTTCGGTGGTCAATGCACCTCCAGCATACGACCATCTGCGTGACAATGTTTTCGCGATGGTTGACCCGGACCTGCACAGCAATTACCTGGTCATTGCCCCGCTGGCAGCTTTCTTCAGCGGGTTGTGCTTTCTCGCTGTTGGTTTGTTCATTTTCTTTCCGAAAAAAGCCATCATGCGAGCCGGCGCATCGATGTTGTTCCTGTGCGGCATGGTCGGCTCTGGAATCATCTTCTTTTTTCCGGCAGACCGATCGGGAGAGAATCCAGGCAACATGGGCTTGTACCACCTGCTGCTGAGCGCTTTGTTGATGATTTTCCTGACCATCACGATCCTTTTGCTGGGCAGGGGATTTGGATGGTACAGGCGGATCAATCGATTGAAAAATCCATCGATGATCATTGCTTTATTGATCATCGCTTGTGATGGCATTGCCCAGACAGGCTGGTCTCAGGCTGCCCAGATCGGCGGTATTTTTAACCGCCTGGCATGGATTTGTTTGCTCGTGTGGATGATTTTGGTATCACGAGCGTTGTATCGCCTCGAAAATGTCGAATTGCTATAAATGGTTCTTCTCTTGTAAGGGGTTCATGCTGATGCACTGCGCAGGATAAGCGCCTCATTTCCGTATAAGCGGATGTGATCGGATTTATTAAGCGTGAAGTCTTTTCGGTGCGTGGACAGTAGTAGATCCCAGTGCCGGTTGAGCAGTTCCCTGCCCAGGAAATACTTCATTTTCCTGCGGTGAAAATTCAGCACAACGAGGATTGTTTCCTCGGCGCTTTGGCGCAGATAGGCCAGGATATACAAAGGGTCAGGCGTGAGCGGAATGAACATCCCGTCGATGAGCGCCGGGTATTTTTTCCGCAGGCTGACCAGACCGCGGTAAAAGTTGAACACAGAACCGGGGTCCATTTTTTGTGTTTCTACGTTTCTCCGCTTGTGATTGGGGTGCACTTTCAGCCAGGGTTTGCTTGCAGTGAAACCTGCATGCAAAGAAGCATTCCACTGCATGGGAGAACGGCAGCCGTCCCGACCAACAGGAACAGGCCAGTACCTTCTCCCGATAGGGTCTTGAATTTCCTTGCGAGATACATGGATGTCCCTCATGCCGATCTCGTCACCATAATACATGTACGGGGTACCCCGCAGAGTGAGAAGCATCGCTGCTGCAATTTTCAAACGATGATCTTGCTCAAATAACGTGTAGCGGGTCCCGATCCTCTTCGTGTCATGATTGCTCAGCACATAATTCGCCCGGGTCTGTTCTTTTAATGCGTTCTCCCAATTCTCAATTGCCCTTAGGAAATGGGCGGGGCTCCATTTGAAACCAATCATGCTGAAGTTGAATGCCGCGTGCAGGAGTCCGGGTGCGCAGTATTGGGCGGCCTTTTCAGGCGTGCTGTTGAATGTTTCGCCAACCGCGTAGCTTTCAGGATATTTATCCAGCAGACCGCGCAGTTCCTTGAGGAAGGATATCATCTCAGGTTGATCAAGGTCATAGACATGCGTCTGACGTTCGAAATCCCTGATGCCGAATCGATTGGCAGGGTTATCCCTGAGCTGAGCGTCCTTGTAATATAAATTAAACACGTCCAATCGGAAGCCCTGTACCCCGCGTTCAAGCCAGAATTTGAATACATCCAGCATGTACTGCCTGACTTCCGGATTTCTCCAGTTCACATCAGGCTGCTCTTTATAGAACATATGGTAGTAGTACTGTCCCACTTGAGGCACATACTCCCATCCTTTTCCGCCAAAAACCGATTGCCAATTATTCGGTAAAGCCCCATCGGGTTTCGGGTCCTGCCAGATATAGTGATCGTGAAACTTGTTGGACCGTGATTTTTGCGCTTCGATAAACCACGGGTGCTGGTTCGAGGTGTGATTCAGCACCAGGTCCAGGATGATATGGAGGTTGCGTTTTTTTGCTTCAGCGACAAGCCGATCGAAATCCTTCATGCTTCCGAATTTTGGATCGATTGCCAGATAATCCGCCACATCATACCCAAAATCTGCATCAGGTGAAGGATAGATAGGGGACAGCCAGAGCGCGTTCACTCCCAGGTCCTGCAGGTAATCCAGCTTTTCAATGATCCCGTTCAAATCCCCCAGCCCATCGTTATTGGTGTCATAAAAGGAACGGGGATAGATCTGGTAGATCACTCCGCTGTACCACCACGGTTTTTGATTATTCGTCATCACAGGTCCTCCGCAACTTGCCTGATTATATCAACAGCTTCATAAAAATCTGACCCGTACAAGACAT
>CAZCHK010000103.1:0-5216 GCA_964498605.1 uncultured Anaerolineaceae bacterium
GAATTTCTCACCAGGCTGTTGATCAAATTGCGGTAGAAAAAGCCCGGCTCGTGCAAACGGATAAAGCGCGCGGTATGCCGACTGGTTTCGATGTTTATGCTGTCGCCGTTTTCCACCGGGTGCGGGTCCTGCCCGTCCACGCTGACCACCGCCTGGTGATTTGTGCGCACGGTGATATTGACGGCAGTGCCTTCAGGCAGAACGACTGCATGCTCCAGCGAGCGGTGCGGGGCGATGGGCACGATCAACGTGTTGCGCATTTCCGGCGGCAGGATCGGTCCGCCGACTGCCAGGGCGTAGGCAGTGGAGCCGGTGGGTGTGGCAATGATCAGCCCGTCCGCGGAGTAGGATGCCAATTCGTGACCATTGATACTGGCCTGTAAGTGGATGGGTCGCACGTACTGTCCCCGGCTGACGACCACGTCATTGAGGGCTTCCCATTCACCGCTGCATTTCCCTGCATGCATCAAGTGAGAGGACAGCATGGAGCGTTCCTCAATAGAGTAATCACCCCTGAGGAATTGCGGCAGAAGTGACTGCCAGTTGCCGCGCTGAATCTCCATCAGGAAACCGAAGTTACCCATGTTGATACCCAGCACGGGCAGGGAGAGCGGAGCCGCCAATCGCGCGGCACGCAGCATGGTACCATCGCCTCCCAGCGCCACGATGGTATCGAATTCGCCGCAGTGGATGCGCTCGCACAGATCGTCATCGTGGATAGCAGCCATCGCAACCCGCGCCGGGTCTCCCTGGCTGAGAATGCTGATCAGCAGCGACGCCTCCGGCCCGTAATGGTCCATGCGCGGATGCGTGACGACGGCAAATTTTTGGGGCTTCAGCTTCTTGGCCATTCATGCCTATTATATCTTTTTCCACGAGGCTCTGCCTGAGCTCTCCGAAAAGATCGTCGATGGGCTGCAAAATCGATATATTTTCTAAATTATTTATAAATAGTATACTAATCACAGGGGTTGATTGTCATTATTCCACGGGAGGGAGTATGTCCACTGATTTTGCTGTTGAAATTCATAAACTTGATAAAAGGTTCAAGGATGTTCACGCAGTAAAAAGTATCAGCCTGAACATCCAAAAAGGGGAGATTTTCAGCCTGCTCGGACCGAACGGGGCCGGGAAAACCACAACGATCTCCATGTTATCCACGCTGCTGCAGCCAACCAGCGGCGACGCCCTTGTAATGGGACATTCGATCAACAGGGAACCCATGGCGGTCAAGAAGGTGATCGGCACCGTCCCCCAGGAAGTCGCGTTGTACGAAGATCTGACCGCTCTTGAGAATCTGAATTTCTGGGGCAGGATGTACGGCATGCGCGGAGTGTCGCTCAAGAAGCGCGTTGCCGAAGTATTGAAGATCATCAGCCTTGAAGAAAGGCAAAAGGGCATGGTGGGCAAATACTCGGGCGGCATGAAGCGCCGCGTGAATATTGGCGTTGCGCTGCTGCACAAACCGCAGGTCATCATCATGGACGAGCCCACGGTCGGGATAGACCCGCAATCGCGTCGTAACATCCTGGAAAGCGTCAAGGAATTGAACCAACAGGGATGCACTGTACTGTACACCACGCACTACATGGAAGAAGCCCAGGAGCTATCGCATCATATTGCCATCATGGATCATGGAAAAATCATCGCTTGTGGGACCCACCCTGAGCTGGTGAAACTGGTGGGTGAGCTGGATCGCATTGATATTGCATTAAACGCTGATGTGGGCGGAAACTTGAAGCGCTTCGAGAAAATTGAAGGCGTGAAAAAGGTGACCAGTGAAAATGGAAAGCTGACCCTGCTGGTCATTGACAGCGACACGGTTCTGCCGCGGTTGTTTGAACTCAGCTCCAGGCTGGAGCTGCGCATCCTGAGCGTGGAAGTCAAGGAACCCAACCTTGAGTCCGTGTTTCTTCATTTAACAGGTCGGGCATTGAGGGATTGATCATGAAAGCACTGGATATTGCATTGAAAGACCTGCTGCGCTACTCCCGAAGCGCCTTCTCGCTTGTGATGATGTTCGTTGCGCCACTGCTCATCACCGGGCTGATCTATCTTGCTTTTGGAGGCGGAAGCAGCGGCGAGATCAGCATCAACCAGATCAATGTGGCTCTGGTCAATCAAGATACCCCTCCCCCCGGCATCGAAAGTGCTCTGGGTGAGGATCTGGCGGGAATCCTCTCCAGTGATCCCCTGCAGGAGCTTCTTTCCATCGCTCCGTTTCCGGATGAAGCTGCCGCGCGGCAGTCCATTCTGGACAAGAAAAGCAGCGTGGCTTTGATCATCCCTGAAAACCTGACGGCATCCGCGTATTCGCCTGACGACCAAAGCGAGCTAACACTGCTTTACGATCCAGCCGACTCGCTTTCACCCGCCATCGTCGGTTCAATCGTCAGTCAATACATCAACGGTTACAACGGCAGCCGCATCTCCGCTCAGGTGGTGACCAGTCAGCTGACCGAAAACGGAACCCGGGTCGATCCTGCTTTGTACAGCCGGGTGGCACAAACGTATGGTACATGGGTCATGCAAAATTTCTCCGGGCCATCGGGGGACTCGGCACTTGTCAAGATCACATCGCCATCTTCCAGCAGCACCCAGACCTCCATGCAGACAATGACGGCGCAGATCATGGCCGGGATGATCATTTTCTTTGTGTTCTACACCGGCGCGCTGATCGCCCAATCGATCATTCGGGAACAGGATGACCTGACCCTGGCACGCCTGATGACCACTCCGACCCCTGTTTCAACGCTCCTGGGAGGAAAATTGATCGCCGCCATGCTGATGATCGCGATCCAGATCGCCGTGCTCATGCTGCTTTCCCAGTTATTCTTTGGTTTCCAATGGGGAGACCTGCTTGAAGTCGGTTCTCTTTGCGCCGCACTGACTTTCCTCGCGGCCGGATTTGGGCTGTTCCTAATGTCTTTCGTAAAATCCATGCGCCAGACAGGAATCGTGTTGGGGGGCATGCTGACCGTGCTGGGAATGCTGGGGGGGTTGTTCACGCAGGGTTTTCAGAATCTTCCAAAAGCTTTTGCGTTCATTAATTTGCTCACCCCGCATGGCTGGGCGATGCGCGGATACAATATCGCGCTGGGGGCAGTCAATGGGAATATCTGGATCACCATCGGTATCCTTATCGCGATCGGGTCTGTTTCACTTCTGGTTGGCATAGCGCTGTTCCGCCGCAGGTTTGCATAGGAGGATGAATGAATATACTGACCATTGCATTGAAAGATCTAAAGCAGATCGCTCGCGACCGATTATCGCTTATTTTTCTCCTGCTCATGCCGCTTGGATTCACATTTCTGATGGGCTTGATGTTTGGCGGGACCACTGAAGGTGATTACCGCTTGCCTGTGGGCGTTATCAATCATGATCCCCAAGGTGATTTTTCCAAGGTGCTCATCGATTCGATCAATGGCTCCGACACGATCCGGTTGGTGCCTTTGGATAACGAGACGGTTATCGGTGATCAGATCGCCAGCGGGAAGCTGGCTGCGGCAATCACTATCCCTGTCAATTACAGTCAAAAGGCACTCGATGGAACAGCGATCCAGCTGGAAATCATTGCCAATTCCCTGAGCACCGGCGGTCAGACCGCGATCCATGAGTTGAACCTGTTCATCACTCAACTCAGCGGATCTGTTCAAACCGGGCGCATCAGCCTGGAAGAAGCAAGGCTTCTGCAAGAGGTTGATGATGAGCCTGCTCATGTCCTGGATGGCGCAAAGCGCATGCTGGCAGCCTGGCAGGATCCTCCACTAAGTCTGTCCTTGATGCCTGCCTCATCCCAGGCGAACAGCCAGGGATTCTCCGGCTTTGTGCAGACCTCCCCTGGGATGCTGGTGCAGTTCACCATCGCCGGGCTGACCGGAGCAGTGGTTGTCATTGTGCACGAGCGCAAAAATCGCACCCTCAGCCGCCTGCTCAGCGCACCGGTCAGGAAATCAGAGGTCATGCTTGGGCACCTGATCGGTGTGACCCTGACCGTCCTGCTGCAGGAGCTCATCCTCATCCTTGCCGGGCAATTCTTATTCAAGGTCAATTACCTGCAGGCGCCGCTGGCGATATTCCTGATGGCTCTCGCAATGGCGCTCTTCTGCGGAAGCCTGGGGTTGTTCTTTGGCGCGATCTCCAGACGCGATGAACACGCTATCATGTTTCCCCTTCTGGCCATGTTTGTGCTCACTGCCATGGGCGGCGCGTGGTTCCCCCTGCAGGGTACAAGTACAACTTTCTATACGATCGGGCATCTCCTGCCCACGGCCTGGGCAATGGATGGATTTCAGAACATCATCCTGCGCGGGTTGGGATTTTCCTCCGTGCTGCTGCCGGCGCTGATTATTTTTGGGTACGCGGTCCTGTTTTTTGTGCTGGCGGTATGGCGAATGCGTTGGGAGTGACGATAGTCAAAATGTCAGTTTTCTCTGACAGGGCAGCATCTGGTGGCAGTCAGCACGGAATAGACGTGAAAGCACATTCAGCTTGAGCAAGCAGGAAATATCTACAGCTTCTGGTCGCAGATTTCACTGTAGCCGCAGCCCGCGCAGCGCCCCTTCGACTCGTGCGACCGGCCCGGGATGGACCTTTCATGCCTGCGGATAAGCTCGATCTGCCTTATCAACTGCGCCTCCATTTCGGGTGTGTAAGCCACCTGGAAGGTCTGCTCGGGGTAATGCACCAGGCCGTGCGGGGGTCTCTTTCCCGTGGCGCGCTCCACCAGCAGGCAGTAGGCTGCCAGCTGCAACACGTGCGCCTCCCTGGGCTGCGCCGGCGTGCCCCCACTCTTCACCTCCACGGGGATCCAGGCTCCTTTGTGCTTCACCAGGTAATCCGGTTTACCGGTCAACCCGGCGCGTGCGTCATACAGCGGCTTTTCCACCCGGTTCCACATGCCTGTGTCAGCATACACAACTTTGAAGGAAGGCAGGCCGCTTCTGCGCCGCTGCGTCCGCGCCGCAAGAAACAGCACAAAACCAAGCAGCGACAGGCAGGCGGCAGCGACGAGGAGAATGTAAGGCAGCGTCACGGGATCAACAGCAGGGTAATCGCCACGGCGGCCGCGACGATGACGATTAAAAATGTGACCCAGCTCAGCACATGCAGCAGGCTGGCCTGGGCCACTTTCCTGCCGTGTGCGGCATGAAACTCGGTTCCTGCGTCCATGATGGGTTGATTCTGGGAGGGTTTACCGCTCTTCTGGTACCACC
>CAZCHK010000104.1:0-5140 GCA_964498605.1 uncultured Anaerolineaceae bacterium
CCTTTCTTCAAGCCGCGCACCTCGCCGACTTCCAGGCTCTGGATCGTCTCGCACAGGACGCGAGTGGGGGATTTGACCTGACCCGGGAACTGGTTGGCCGTGCCGATGAAGGTGGCCACGAAGCGGGTCTGCGGGTCGCGGTAGATTTCCTCGGGAGTGCCGATCTGTTCGATGACCGCGTTGTTCATCACCACCACCTTGTCGGAGATGGAGAGAGCCTCCTCCTGGTCGTGGGTGACATAGACGGTGGTGATGGCCAGCTGGGTCTGGATGCGGCGGATCTCACCGCGTAGCGCCACGCGCACTTCAGCGTCCAGCGCTGAAAGCGGCTCGTCCAGCAGCAGCACGCGAGGACGCACCGCCAGGGCGCGGGCCAGGGCGATGCGCTGCTGCTGCCCGCCGGAAAGCTGGTGCGGGAAGCGCCTGGCGGTGTCTGTCAGGCGCACCATCTCGAGCGCCTCGCTGACCATGCGGTTCAAATCAGGCTTGGAGGTCTTCTTCATGCGCAGACCGAAGGCGATGTTCTCGCGAATGGTCATGTTGGGGAAGAGGGCGTAGGATTGGAAGACCATGCCGATGTCGCGGCGGTTGGGCGGAATGGGGGTGATGTCCTGGCCGTCCAGGGTGATGCTGCCGGAATCGGGGTGTTCGAAACCGGCAATCATGCGCAGGGTGGTCGTCTTCCCGCATCCCGAAGGTCCGAGAAAGGATACCAGGCTGCCCTTTTCGATATCCAGGCTAAAATCCTCCACGGCGGTCACCGCACCGAAGATCTTCTTAACATTGTGTAGTTCAAGATACGCCATGATGGATCCTTTTTCCTATCGTGATCGAATGACATCCCTGGCCGTCCCGCGGCCCCTGGAGCTGATCCACAGCAGAAGCATGGAGGCCAGCCAGGCGATGCTGAAGGAGATGACCGAGAACGCTGCGGCGATGTTGCCGTTGATGCGGGTGTATTCCACCAGAAGCATGGGAAAGGTCTTGAAGCGGGCGCCAACGATCAACTTGGCCAGGGTGAACTCAGCGAAGACGGTAGCGAACACCAGCAGGCTGCCGCTGAGCAAGCCGCTGAATATGTTCGGGATGATCACACGCACCAGAACCTGGAAGGTGTTGGCGCCCAGGCTCTGACCGGCTTCGGTGAGGGTGTGGGCATCGATGGACTGGATGGCATTGGAGACCGGCCGGTACATGAAAGGCATGGAGTAGACCACAACCGCGCCGATAAGGAGCAGGGGTGAACGGGCGATGGGCGGGAAGTTGTATACCTGGATCATGGCCAGGGCCAGGACCACGGTCGGAATGCCGAAAGGCAGGATCATCAACACGTCCAGCAGTGGCTTGGCTTTGATCATGCGGGTCTGTACCCAGTACACGGTGGGCACCACGATGATGAGCTCGACCACGATGGCTGCCAGGGACAGGATGAATGAGTTGCGCAGGGACACGAGGAAGTAGGAGGCTTTGACCGCCTCGCCGTAAAATTTGAAAGTCAGACCTTCCGGCAGGATGGTGCGATCCCAGCGGGTGGAGATGGAAAAGACATAGGTTGAGATGATCGGCAGCAGCATGTAGAAGAGGAAAAGGACGATCATCAGCACCTGGTAGAAATTCGGGCGAGCCCGGCGCTCTTTTTGTTCACTGCGCTTCATTCGTGGACTCCTCTTCATGACTGCCTTGACCAGCGCCTGGCCCGGGCGGTGGCCAGCTGGTAAACCAGGATGCTGAGGCTCATGATCAGGAGTGAGACGATGGCCATGGCCATGCCCACTCCCGGGTCGTGGCGCACCTCACCCGCGATCATGTAGCCGATCTGGAGAGTCACCAGCGAGAACTGGGACTCGACCAGGGTGTAGGCGGTGGCAAAGGCGCCGAAGGCGTTGGCAAACAGCAGGGTGACCCCGGCGATCAGAGAAGGCGCCAGGACCGGCAGACCGATGCGCCACCAGAACTGGAAGGCGCTGGCGCCCAGCGACTGGGAGGATTCCTTCCACTCCTTTTTCAGACCTTCGAAGGCGGGGATGATCAGCAGCACCATCAGGGGGATCTGGAAGTAGACATAGGCCATCACCAGCCCGGAAAACGAGTAGATGCTGAAGGTTGGGTAGAACTTCAGGCCGAAGTACTTCAGGAAGAGCTGGGTGATGACCCCGTTGAAACCCAGGATGATGACGAAGGCGAAGGCCAGGGGCGCGCCAGCAAAATTGGTGGTGACATCGGACAGGGTGATCAGGACCTCGCGCATGCGGTTGTTCGGCCAGCGGTAAATGGCGTAGCCGATCAGCGTTCCCAGCAGCGCCCCGATCAGGGCTGTCAATCCGGAAAGCTTGATGCTGTTGGCAAACGATTTGACATACAGGGGACGCACCAGGTCCTGATAGTGGGCGGCGGTGAGCTGCAGGCTGGCTTTGTCAACCAGACTGCCGCGCAGGAGCATGAGGATAGGAACAATCTCAAAGGCGAAGCAGAAGAGCAGAAAGGGCAGGATCCCGAGCCAGTCGATGCGTTTGGGCTTTCTGGGCAGCGTTTTGGGCATTTCCAACTCCGTTGCAGTCATTATACGCATAATGTTTCGTTTGTCAATAATTATGTATTGTTATTGCTCATTTGACATATAAAACAAAACATATATAATCATAAAACATACACAAATAGGCAAGTTGAAAATACGGGTGATGGATCGGGATCAAGCTGGAATGAATGCTCAGGAGAAGAAAACCATGGGTGAATCGTTGAACAATATGCTCGACAACTATCCGGATGTGCAGGGTTTTCTGCGCCACATCCGCGAGGGAAGCCAGAGCCGCACCTTCTTCAGGCAGGGAGAGCCGCTGCTGCTCAACCGCACCCCCGGACGCTTGGACCTGATGGGCGGGAATGACGATTACACCGGCGGGATGGTTTTCGAGTCCACGATCCGGGAGGCAACCATCGTGGCGGTGCAGCCCAGGCAGGACAAAAAAATCCGCTTCCTCAACCCGGCCGTGGCAGAGCTGGGCTGGCAGCACCTGGTGGAGTTCTCGCTGGATGACCTGGTAAGCGGCGGGGTGGTGAGGCCGCTGGCGGAGGTGCGAAGCTGGATCAACGCCGACCCGGCGCGCTCCTGGTGCGCCTACATCCTGGGCGATGTGTACTTCCTGGCGCAGCGCTTCTTTGAAAAGCTGGCGCATGGCTTTGACCTGTACCTGGAGTCGGATGTACCGCTCGGCAAGGGGGTCAGCTCGTCGGCGGCACTCGAGGTCGCACCGATGAAGGCGATCGCGGAAATGTACGGAATCCAGGTTGGGGGGGTTGAACTGGCCGCCTGGACCCAGTGGGTCGAGATTGCCCTGACCGAATCGGCCTGCGGGATCATGGACCAGGTGGCGGTCATCATGGGGGAGCAGGACGCCTTCGTGCCCATGCTGTGCCAGCCCAGCCAGGTCTATCCCCTGGCGCGCCTGCCGCAGAACCTGCGCATCTGGGGAGTAGATTCGGGCGTGCGCCACGCCGTATCGGGAAGCGAGTACGAGTCGGCTCGGGCCGCCACTTTCATGGGCTACCGCTACCTGTGCGACTGGGAGGGGCTGACGGTGCACCTGGATGAGAGCGGCGCGGTCAAGCGCTGGGTCGATCCGCGCTGGAACGGGTACCTGGCCAACCTCACCCCCTCGCTCTTCCGGGCGCGCTTTGAAGAGCGCCTGCCGGAGCAGATCAGCGGGGCGCAGTTCAGCTTGAAGTACGCGGATCACTATGACCCGTACACGAAAGTGCGCCCGGAACTGAACTATCCTGTCCGGGCTGCCGTGCGCTACGCGGTAGAGGAGAACTGGCGGGTGCAGACCTTTTACCAGATCATCTCGGCAGGTCGGCAGATCGACGCATCCGGCTGCGCGCTCCTGGGAGAACTGATGTACCTGGCCCACGAAGGCTACAGCCAGTGCGGACTGGGGTCAACCGCCACCGATAGGATCGTTGAGCTGGTGCGCCAGCAGAAAGGGCGGGGGCTGTTGGGAGCCAAGATCACCGGGGGTGGCGCGGGCGGGACGGTGGCCGTCCTGGGCAGGCAGACCCCCGAGGCGCAGCAGGCCTTCGAGCAGGTCGTCCGAGACTACAGGCAGTGGAGCGGGCGGGATCCCTACATCTTCACCGGCTCGTCGGCCGGATGCGACCGCTTCGGAGTCGTCCGGATTGACCAGGGTTCGACCCCGGTGTGAGGCCATTGTGGCTGAAAGCACCTGTTCCTGCCTGTGGCAGTCGTACATGCACCCATTGATATTATCTGTATTATTCTGAAAGCCGCGAGGGTGTTTCCGAAACAGCAGGATGTTCCCAGAGGATCCAGCGGCGCCGGGCCCGGTGCAGAATGACACCGATGCCTTCTGGAGATGCTCTTAAATCTGACAATACCTATATCACATGAATTTTGTAACAACCATCACTCTTCAAAGATAAAAGGCTGGGATAAAATCACCGGTACAAAGTTACAGCACCATCATCCAACAGGGGAACCCGACATCATAGAAAAGGTGTAACATGAATAAAACCCCTCTTGCCCTTCTCAGCCTGCTCCTGGCAGGATCGATCGCTCTCTCCGCCTGCAGCAAGGCTCCCGAATCCGTTCCTTCCTCCGACACGCCAGGCTCGCCTGGCACCGAAAATGAAGCCGCTCAGTCACAACCCACGCCGGAGCCCACCCCGCAACCTCTCCTGCCCTGCAACATCACCTTCGACAGCGACCGCGACGGCAACCTGGAAGTGTACGCCATGGATCCCGAAGGCGGCAGCCAGGTGAACCTCACCAGTAATCCCGCGGACGACTTCGACCCGGTCTGGTCGCCCGACGGCGCCCGGATCGCCTTCGTGTCCAACCGTGAGACCGAAGAAGGCAGCGGTCTCAATATCTACGTGATGTCCGCCGATGGCAGCCAGGTGCGCCAGGTCTCCCACACCGGCGATGGTCGATACCCCGACTGGTCGCCTCAGGGAGATCGGATCGCCTTCAGCAGCGGAGGCGATATCTACATCCTCAATCTGGATGATGGAAGCGAGGTCAACTTGACCAGCAGCCCCACGCGTGATCAGCAACCCAGATTTTCACCAGACGGCATGCGTATCGCCTGGCTGTCCGGTGAAGAATCCGACCGCCAGGTGTACA
>CAZCHK010000105.1:0-4995 GCA_964498605.1 uncultured Anaerolineaceae bacterium
TTCTTTGCAGTCCAGGCACAAGTATTCGTAAGTGGGCATCGTGTCAAGTCACCTTTCTCCATTATAATCAAAGCCAACAGGAACTCTCAGTATGACACAACCCAGGATCGATTTTCACCCCGTCCAGGCCCGACCGCTCATGATCGTGCTTTCCGGTCTATCGGGAGTCGGCAAGGATACCGTCCTGCGGTTGCTCAAGAAGCGCATCAGCAACTTGCATTTCGTGGTGACCGTCAACAGCCGCTCCCCCCGACCTGATGAGAAAGAGGGCGTGGATTATTTCTTCATCACGCGCGAAAAATTTGAAGACATGATCAGCAACGATGAACTGATAGAATACGCGCGGGTCTACCAGGATTACAAGGGCGTTCCCAGGCAGCAGGTGCAGAAAGCCTTCGCCAGTGGTAAGGATGTCATCCTGCGGCTTGATTTTCAGGGTGCAAGGCGCATTCGTGAGCTGTATCCTGAAGCCGTGCTCATCTTCATCATGCCCGGCAGCGAAGCGGAGTGGTTCGCCCGACTGGACCGACGCGGCACGGAATGCGCCGCGGACCGGCAGATCAGGATCGAAACCGCCAAAGAAGAGCTGGAAACACTGCAGATCTTTGATTACCTGGTATACAATCGCGAAGGCAAGCTGGAAGAAACGGTGCAGTCCATCGAGGGCATTATTCAAACCGAGCACTTGCGCGTGCATCCGAGAACCATTCACCTATGAGCATCAATCCCGCACCTGGCAACCTGTCCCCCGTCAATTCCTCATATCAGTCTCCTCCCCCGACACAGCTGCCAGTAAAATGGAAGCTGCCCGCAAAGAAAAGCAGCGTCACCATCACACTCCTGGTCCTCACCGTACTCGTTTTCGGGCTGCAGTTCCTGTCCGTCACCATCTTCGGAGCTGATCTTCCCTTCGTCCTGGGAGGAAAAGTCAATTCCCTCATCATCGCCGGGCAGGTCTGGAGGCTGATCACTCCCATGCTGCTGCACGCGGACATCCTGCACCTCCTCTTCAACATGTACGCCCTTTTCGTCATCGGCATGGGTCTGGAGCGCCAGTATGGGCACAGCCACTACCTGCTTTTGTACCTGACAGCAGGCTACTGCGGGAACGTGGCTTCTTTTCTGCTGACTCCAGCTGCTTCTCTGGGTGCCTCCACGGCCATTTTTGGCCTGATCGGCGCGCAGGCCATGTTCCTGCTGCACAACAGGAAGCTTCTCGGGCAGAAGGCCAACCGCATGCTGATGAACGTTGGATTCGTCATCGTGATCAACCTGCTGATCGGTTTTTCCGGAAGCATCGACATGTGGGGTCACCTGGGTGGGCTGGCCGGAGGATTGGCCTTTGCCTACTTCTCCGGCCCACGCTGGTACATGGACCTCTACGTGACCGGTTACGAGATCATCAATCACCGTTCACGCAAGGCCGAATGGCTGAGCGCTCTGGCCATCTTTGCCGCAGCCAGCCTGCTGGCAGGATTGAAAATTCTTGGAGTAATCTAAGGAAAATTGACTGAAAAAATGACAACGCCCTGGCAGCAGGGCGTTGTGGCTTACGCTTCCACCGTCACCAGGTCATTGACGGCCAGCTCCTGGTCCTCGATGTGCGTCAGGCGCGGCATGAAGAAGCCAGCCGTTGCCATCAGGATGGTGACCGTGCCGCCAATAAAGTACCACGCGCGCACGCCCAGCCACTCCCCGACAGGCGTGGCGATGAGCATGCTCAGCGGCATCATACCCGTGGCCAGGCTGCTGATGGAACCGAACACCCTGCCCTGCATGTTGACCGGGACGCGCGCCTGCATCAGTGCCATGATGGGACCATTGGCGATCGGGCTCATAACGCCGAGCAGGGCATGCGCGACCACGGCAAGCCAGAACCAATCAGCAGGGGCGCTGGCCGTCAGCAGGATCCCGGTGCCAATGCCCAGAATACCCATCAGAATCGTATAGATGCGTCGTTTGAATCCACCCCAGGCGCTCAGCGCCACACCACCCACGATGATCCCTACGCCCAACACTGATTCCAGAAGGCTGAGATGCCAGGCACCCCCGCTGAAATGGTCCTTGACCAGAAGCGGTAAAATGGTAGACGCTGGAGCCAGGACGAAGTTGATCAGCATCGCCATCAGCAGCAGCTCGATCGCACCTTTCCAGGTGCGCAGAAAACGAAATCCTTCCCCCACTTCCTTTAACAATTGGACGGGGGTGAGGATCTTTTGATCTTTCAAAACAGGTTGAGGGATGCGCACGAAGAGCAGGGGCAGGATCGCCAGCCCTGCCGTGATGACATCCACGGACATGACCAAGTACAGGGGAAGAATCGAATAGAGCAGCGCCCCAAGCGGTGGCGCGACGATATTGATGGCGCCTCGCAGCGCCTGGTTGGCTCCTGCGACACGCGCCAGGTGTTTTTCGGGCACGATCAGTGAAGTGGAAGAGGCCATGGCGGGGTAATGGAACGCGCCGCCCAGGGAACGCACAAGCAGGATGATAAACACATGCCAGGGCCGGGCAATCTGCAGCCAGAAGAGCACGACCATGCCAATGGTGGCCAGAGCGATGAAAGCATCCGCGAAGATCATCACCAACCGTCGGTTCCACCGGTCGACCAGGGCGCCGGCGAAAGGCCCGAGCAGAACGTCCGGGAGCAGCGCCACCAGCGTGGCCGTGGTTAGTATGGCGACGGACCCGGTCTCCTCAGTCAGCCACCAAACCAGGGCAAACTGCACCAGCGCGGAACCGACCAGTGAGACGATCTGCCCAATCCAGATGGGGAAGAATGTCGCCTTCCAGTTCTTTTTTTTGGCAGCTGCGGGAGAAGTGTTCTGCGGTGAATTTTGCGAAGGATCACTCAATGAAAACCTCCACGTGTTCGCCATCCGCCTCATCCACCACGTCCGCTACCAGCCCGGTGCCGCCTTTTTCGATTATTTCCATGAGCTGCTGCGGGTCGATGCCTTCGATATTGGAAGAGAACTTCATGCCCATTTTCAGCCCCGTCGACATGATGCTGAGGGGGAGCCTGACATTGACCCGCGCCCTCCCCGTGGCGGTATCCGTGACGCGCACGCGGAACCATTGCGCGCTTCCTCCAGGCGCGGTCTGCGCAGCCTGTGGCGGGGCAGGTTTTTCCAGGGATTCCATCAATTTAACCGCCTCGTCTGCAGAAATCTTTCCTTCCTGCACCATTTTCAGTATCCTCAGTCGCTCATCTGATGTGACCATGCGCTCCTCCTGATGGGGTTATTTTTTCTTGGGTTTCTTTACTTCGACTGTGGGAGTCTCCACCGCGGTCATTTCTTCGTCCTTTTGCCCACTCAATCGGCGCTGCGCCTGCTCCCAGGTGATCAAACCCTGGTCAAGATCCTCAAGGATCTTGCGGCGCTCCTCGGTTGAAGGACGAGCGGACTCGTCATCGCGGCTGGGTTCGAATCCGAGCGCGCGCAGGACATCTCCCAGCCTGCTGCGCAGTGTGGGGTAGGAAAGGTTCATTTCCTCTTCCATGCGGTTGAACCTGCCCTCGCACCTGACAAACGTGACGATGAACTGCAGCTGCTCCGGGGTAAGGATCGAGAAAGGATTGCCTGCGTATGAGAACTGCCCCTCGATGGTCGTGTCGCAGTGCGGGCAGTGCTGGCGGGTGATGACCAGGTCGTTTTTGCACACAGGGCATTTTGTCAATGGTTGATACATGGGTTCACCTCGAAATATCACGCATATTGATTATATTCAATGTCAGTTATTCTTTATGAATATATTTTAGCAGGATTTTATGTTTTGTCAATATGGTATTGAATATTATTTACTTATGGTTAAATATTATTCAAGTCGATCGAGTTTTCTTTCCCCCAGCAAAAACCAGCTGCCCTTGCGGTCGTCCACGTTCCTGGGTGCCCGGTCGTAGTACATATCAAAAATGCGCCCATTCACCGTCCTGACCCGGAAAAAGAACCTGCCCACGCCCCAGGAGCCGCGCAGTGCGGCCCGGCTGGCATGCTGCGGCTGCATGTTGCGCTCCGCCCTGCCCCGGCGGGAAAAATCCACCCACTCCTCCAGCAGCTCGGCAATGCACTCGCGCTGATCCTGCCAGACAAACCCGGCTGGACAGTCTGGTTTTTTCTCGTAGGCTTGAGGCGCATCATAGAATACCGTGATCGGATCCCCGATGAATCGAAGCGGCTCCGTGTTCATGCCATCACCATATGCTTATGATATACTCTAGAACGAATTCGTCAAGAGATGGAGGAATTGCATGAAGACATTGGTATTGATGCGCCACGCCAAATCCAGCTGGAAGCACGCCGAATTGGCTGACAAAGACAGACCCCTGAACAAACGCGGTGAGAAAGATGCCCTGAAAATGGGGAAACTGCTCAAGGCGGAAGATCTCGCCCCGCAAGTGATCTATTCCTCCACGGCAGCCCGGGCGGTGAAGACCGCTGAAGCGATCGCCTCAAAAACAGGATACAAGAAGGAGATCATCTTCCTGGAATCCCTGTACATGGCTGAACTATCCGCGATCATCCACGCGCTCCAATCCACGCCGGATGAGGCAAAACGCGTCCTGCTCATTGGCCACAACCCGGGTCTGGAAGGCCTGGTCCAGATCCTCAGTCACAAGGTCGAGTCCCTGCCAACCGCCGCGGTTGCTATCTTTAAACTCCCTATCGAGCACTGGAAAAAGCTGACCCTCGAGACTGAGGCCAAGCTGAAGAAGCTGTGGGTCCCGAAGGACCGCGATAAATGAACATTCAAACAATCTCCAGATAATTCAACAATTATTCACTTGATTGATTCTTTTTGATACCCAAAAAAACTGCGTTACCAAGAAGCGCAGCTTTTTCTAATTATCCATACTGCAGCTGTGGATGGTAATGATTTTGACACTTCTATTTTATGCCACATGATTCCATCTTTAACTTGAAATTCCAGTTTTAAACCCTATACTGTAATTGTCTAGTAATCTTTTTCGTGGAGGAGAGAGATGAAACGATC
>CAZCHK010000106.1:0-4862 GCA_964498605.1 uncultured Anaerolineaceae bacterium
GGGCGCGCTTTTCACCATAAGGAGAACTCCACTGCTGCCTGAATTGGAACGGTTGAGCGGGTGGAAGAGCGCTCCAAATAAACACTGAAATTTATTTGAAAAAAAAGCCCCGGCAGGCTTGTGCCATGCCGGGGGAAACACGCTTTGACAACTTAAATTAGGGGCTTGTCGGGGGAGCAAACAGCCACACATCGAAAACCATCTGCTGGGCTTTCAGCATGCTATCCTCGCGCAGCACCAGGAAACCGTACATGCCTTTGTTGGTCTGGAAGCACAGGTACATGTCCGTCAGCGGGGCAGCCGGATCCTGCTCAACGGCGTCGCTTTGGCACTGCTCCAGGTAGGGCGCGTCCAACCTCCCCACGCCACTGATCAACGCCTGGTTACGCGGCGTCAGGATGCCGTTGCGGTCGATCGCCAGGTCGCACAAGGTATCGATGACCGGCTGCATGTTGTCCAGGTCCCAGCATTCCCCCGCCTTGAAAATATACCCGGTATTGGCAGCTGGCAGCACGTCCGGTGGAAACCTGTAGTCCGGCGCGGGAGTGACCGTCGGCCCGGCTGTCGCCTCGGGCAGGTTAGCGCCAGCCTGGGGTGAACCGGCTTCCATCCGGGGTGAGCTGGCGGCCGTCTGGGTCATGGCAACTGCCGCGGTCTGGGCCACCATCGCATCGAAGTCCACGCTGGTGCTGGCGGTGTCCATGACGATCGTGCAGGCACAGAGCATCAGCAGGAAGACCACGGGCACGAAAAGTAGATAACGGTTTTTTTTCATGATCACATCTCCTTCGATATGAGCACTCACGGACAGATACCGACCATGTGAGCAATGTTGCTGGGGCCGGACACTCCTCCCGGTCCAGCGACAGTGATGTAGGTGTCCCAGGAACTCCCGCAGGGAGGGGGATCCAGGTAGAATTCCGAGGTCTGAGAATAGTAGGACCCATTCCTGTAAATGGAGAACACCACTGGTATAAATGTGGATCCCCAGGGTCCCGGATAACCGATTACCCAATTTTTATAATAGTCATTCCACCATAAAGTTGGCGCGCTTGGTTCACACAGGACATACCCTTCCAGGGTGACGGAATTGCTTGGAGCAGACTCACCAAAACTGTTGTAGGCGGTCACATAGAATGTCACCGGCTCCAGTCCGCACAAGTCGCTGTTGAGCGTGTAGCTGGTAGCGTTCTTCCCGGCCTGTCCGTTGCTGTATGTCGAGTAGATGTAAAAACCGGTTTCGCTGCTCGAGTTGTCGCTCCAGGTGAACTTGTACGTGTGAATCGCGTTGGTACTCCACTGCAAATTGGATGGCGCGCTGGGCGCAACCGCGCTCTGCAGGTCCACGTTAACCGTCAGTTCCCTGGTGAGGATGGTAGGATTGCTGCATGGTTCGCCGTACGCGACTAGTTGGTGGGTGATGGTCGCGGGAGCTCCCGAGAGCGGGACAGTGTAGCGCCGGTAGCCAATGGAATTGACCGGGTTGGTGTCAAAATACACACCGCAGGGGGCATTGAGCACTTCCCATTCGATGGTCACCTCATCTCCGGGCAGGACCGCTTTGGAGGGACCAACAAAATAGTTAAAAATCGGCAGCGGGTAATTCACAATATTGGCAGGTGGCAGGGCGATACTCTCTGGTGGCTGGGCGATCCCGACAGGCTTATCAGCGACACCCTGCGGCGGAACCGGGGTGTACGCAACCAGCTCCGGGCAGTACCAGACCGCGATGTTGTGAATGCTGCTGTTGATCAATGCCCCGTTCTTGTCGGTCACTTCGGCATAAAAATTCAACCAGCCGCTGTCGCCCATCAAGGTCAGCGGACCTTCCACGCCGACATCCACCACGGCAGAGTATTTGCCACCGCCCACTGGTGACATGACGGTCTGCCCGTTATAGTTACGTCCGGATGAATCGGTGAACCAGTAATACAACCTCACCGAGGCGACCTGGTCAGCCGGCGTAACACCTGCCTGGATCGTCGCCGACATTGTCTCCCCCGCGCGGCAAAAACCGTAGTACACCGTGGCAGCGGGGTTGACCGTCAGGGTATTGATGCTGAGCGATGAAGCGGATTTCCCGGCTGGCAGGGTTGGGGCGGGCTGGGTGGCTACCGGCTGCGGCTGTTGGACGACCGGCTGCACTTCCCCCACCTGCTCGGCGCTGCCGCGCTCAACAGCCTGCAGGGTCGCGGCCACGGAAGTAGCCGCCGCGATCTGCATCTCTTCCTGGCTGGCAAAGCCGGAGGTTGAGAACGAAAGCATGCTGCAGGCTGTCGTGATGAAAAAGATCGCCAGGATGATGGCGACACGAAGCAGGTTTCGACGGCTGTTCTGGATTTTTCTGAAATTTGCGTACATCATGATCTCCTTTAAATAGTTATTTGAGTGTCGGATATTCCGGTTTTTCCGGATGATTCAGTCTCTTGTCGCAGCAGGCGAACGATTGGATGAACGGGATCATCTGCTGGATCTCCTCAACGATAATGGAACGCCGGCTCTGCACGTGTTCGATCCTTCCCCGCCAGGTTCCTCTTCGGTTCGAATCCCAAATACGTATCACAAAGACTTCGTTTTTTTGCTGCGTCATGCTCGCTCCATCCTTTCTGCAGATTAAACAAAACACTGGTGCCTGCCTTCTTTGCACCAGTGTACAAAATTGCTGTCTGTAAATTATCTCAACGCGCGCCTGATTGACTTATCCCACCCCGCCAGTTTTCACTTGTTTTTTTCCTCGATCAGGGCAATATCCCTTTCCACCGTGCGCAGTCCCACCCCCAACGCCTCCGCCAGGTCCTGGTGGGAGGGAGCCGCCCCCTGTTCGCGCGCCTCGCGCAGCAGCCGCGTCAGGCGGTTCTGGCGGCGCTCCACCTTGTTTTGTATGTGCCGGTCCTCCTGGCAGTCAAGCGTCCAGGTCACTGCCACTTTTTCCGTCCGGTTTACAAGCCCGGGCAGGTGTACCACTACCTTTGCGGGAGCCAGCCTGCGCCACGCCGCTGCGATCTGGCGGTGCTCGGGGACCCCCTCCAGGCTCATGGCGCGCTGTTCGGGCGAGAACTCTTCCAGGGCCTTCGTCAGCAAAGCGTTGGCCTGCCGGATGGCGTCCTGGGCTTCGCTTGTGCGCCCCAGGCTCTCCATCACCTGCGCGTGCCAGTACGGAAGCAGGTAATCCTGTTCCAGGCCGGGCTTCAGGCGGCTCATCGCCTCTTCTGAGGCCAGCCGCGCTTCCTCCAGTCTGCCTTGCTTCATCAGTGCCATGGAGCGCAGCCCGATGATCCCCGGCTCAAGATCGGTCAGGCTGAACTGCTGGCAGGTCGCCAGGGCGTGTTCCAGATGTTTCGCGGCAGCCGGGTAATCCCCCGCCTCGATCTCCACCCAACCCAGTTCCCGCTCGGCCTGTGCCTCCAAAAAATGCTCACCGGCTTTGGCCAGGATCTTCACGCCCTTACGTGCCTGGCGCAGCGCCTGCACCATGTTGCCTTGCTGGCGGTCGGATTCCGCCAGCACAATCAGCCCCTGTCCCTCACTGAGGGCGTCCCCGATCTCCCGGTAGTAATCAACGGCAGCCTCGGCGTCCCGGGAAGCCTGGCGTGTGTCGCCAAGAAAGGTGAGGGAAATCGACGCCCGGTTCAGGCGTACCTGCGCCTCTCCCCGGCGGCTCTGGATGTGCTGGAAGATCGCGATCGCCCTGTCGTAGCAATCCAGCATGCTGCCCATCTTCGCCTGGAAGTAGTACAGGGTTCCCAGGTTCACCAGGCTGCGGGCTTCCCCGTACAGGTACCCCAGGGACTGGCTCAGCGTCAGCGCCTCCTGATACGCGCTGGTGGCTTCTTCCAGCTCCCCTTTCTCCATGTGCAGGATACCGAGCAGGTTCAGCGCCTCCACCTGCCCCAGGCTGTCCTGCGCCTGGCGCGCCTGTTCCAGGGTCTGATCGAGCTCCCGCAGGGCGGCAGGATAATCCTTGATACCCAGGAGCGCGTTGGCCAGCGAGCGGCGGTACCTGGCTTCGCTTTCGCCTTCACCCGATTGAGCTTGCAGATCCAACGCTTCCTGCAGGAGCGGGACGCTTTCGGGAATCTGCCCCCGCCAGTTGCACACGGTGCCCAGGATCGAGAGCACCTCGGCCTGCAAAGCGGTATCACCCGTCCCGCGAGCCAGTTCCAGTGCCTGACGCGCATTCTTTTCCGCCTCATCATAGCGGTCGGTGTACACCAAAAACCATGCCTGGCGCGTACGGGCATGCGCGAGCAGCCCGGGATTCTCTCCAGCCAGGCGCAGCATTCTTTCCAGGTCTGCCTCCTGCGCCGCACGGTTACCCAGGATCTCCTGTATCTTTTCATGGCCCAGCAGCAGCGTAAAGCCCTCACCTGCATCAGGTGGCAGTTTCTCTAATAGGGACAGGGCAGTCTCCAGGTGAAAGCAGGCTGCCGCGTGAGCGTGGGCCGCGGATGCCATCTTGGCTGCGCTTTTGTGGTAGCGTGTGGCTTTCTCCCACTCCCCTCCCGCGGTGCTGTGATAGGCCAGCGCGTCCACCTGCTCAGAATGGACTTTCTCCATTGCTGCGACCGCCTGGCGGTGGCAACCGAGACGCTCCTCTTCCCGCATCTCCGCGTAGGCTACCACACGCGTCATCTCGTGGACAAAGCGGTAGGCATCTGGCGCCTCCTGGAGGATGTACCTCCTTGTCAGGCTGCCCAGGGTGTCCAGCAGCAGTTCACTGCTGTAACTGCTTGCAGCTCGCAGTACCGGAAGGTCCAGCCGGTTGCCCAGCGCGGCGCACAGGTGCAGCAGCTTCCGTTCCGTATCTGGCAGCGTCGAAAGGCGCTGGGCGATGACCCGCTCCACCAGCGGTGGCAGGGGCA
>CAZCHK010000107.1:0-4855 GCA_964498605.1 uncultured Anaerolineaceae bacterium
CGATGGGCGCGGGCAATCCCCTGCTCACCATCCTGTTTGCCTGGCTCTTCGGCGCGGTGGATTATTTTTCGGTGGGAGCGCAGTCAGTGCTTAACGTGCCTTACGAACTGCTGAACACGTTGCCCTACGTCATGACGGTCCTCGCGCTGGTCATCTATTCGATCAGGCAAAGCCGGCGGTCGCGGCACGCAGGTGAGGTCAGACGAGAGCGCCCACATCAGGAAAAAACCTCTTTGTGATAGAGGCTGGGCGCGCAGATGCTGTGGGCAAGATAGACCTGCGCAGTAGATTTTCTGTTCATCACGATGATTTTTGCTTGCTGAGCGCCAGGCGGGTTGTTTTTTCTGACAGTCCGCGAATGGACAGCTTTTCCTTGCCGGTGATGTAGGTCTCCAGGAGGTCGCCGATCGGGTCAGCCCACCGTGCCGGCACGCCGCGCATGACACCCAGCACGTTCCCCACCAGCCCGGCGTTGCAGTCCACGTCGTTGCCAGCCTGGGCCAGGAGCGCCATCGATTCGGTAAAATCCCCGTTCCCGTACCACAGCGAAAAAACATCGGCCGCCATGTTCGGATAGGCATGGATCCAGTTGTACTCCTCAAAATGCCTTTCCAGCGCTGGCAGGGCATCCTGCGGGTCGCTGTTTTTTTCCAGTGTTTTCACCACGAAATCCAGTTTGGCGGCATATTCACTTTGAGCGGGAATGAAACCGGCCGCCTGCTGCACCAGCTGGCGTGGTTCGGTCGTCAGGAACGCAAGGGAGGTGAGCACCGAGGCGAATATTTCGCCGTAGACGCCATTGCGCGAGTGGGATACCACCCCGTCCAGATGCGCCAGCCTGGCTGCCTTGAGCGGGTCCGCCGGGGCAAGCATGCCGCAGATCATCCCGCGCATCTGGGCGCCGATCCAGTCAGAATAAGGATTCAGAAACGAGCCTGAATCGGGGGGCATCAGACCCATGCCCAGGTTGCGCAAAGCGATCCATTCTGCCGACCAGCCAAAGGGAATCTGCCTGACCCATTCCAGCCCGATCGCCTCGGATGTGATGCCTGCCCCCATCCGCTCGTAGACATCCAGCAGGATCAGTTCATAGACGACATCGTCATTGGTAGTTTCAGGCTGCGTGATGTAATCGGTCACTTTTCCGTAAACCTTTTCGATCTGCCTGCCGGTGTAACCTTCAATGGCCGTACCGAACGATCCACCTGCCAGCTGACCCAGCCAGCCCTGATGGATTCTTTCGCCAAGATCGCTCCTGAGGAGGGCTTCTTCACTCCTCCAATGCGCGGCGGGCATGGCAGCCAGAACCTGCTCCCATGTCTCAGGGTGCTGGTACTGATGATACGGGTGGTTCTTGATCTTTGGAGCGGTGTTCAGCGCGTGGAGCAGACGCGCAGTCAGCACCCGCAGCTGATCTTTATCGCCCTTTTTATGCAGGTCAATGCCCTCCGCGAGAAGGGCTTCAGCCTGGCTCACATCAAATCCCTGATTATCCATCGATTGGGTCATCTCCTGGTAGGGTATCTCCGGAGATCCGGATCCGGGTGTTTTGGATTCCCAGAACAGGCTGATCAGCGCGTCGCCATAGGGTACCTCAAAACCCGCCTCAAACCAGGCTGACGATTCCTTGCGGCGGTCGATTGGGACCGCGCTGTCTCTCAGTTCACGTTCCATTTGCCAGGCTTTTTTCATGGGGGTCTCCTTGGTTCCATTTTTGAATTTTTAACCCGCGCGTGAGCGCTGTGGTTTTGCCAGGGCGGGTTTATCAGCTGCGCTTTGCGGTCGATCCCCGCACGACCAGAGTGGCATCCAGGATGATCCGCTGGTTCATGTCCTGCCTCGCGCCATTCAGGCGATCCAGCAGCAGGTTGATCGCCTGGTAAGCCAGTTCGGCGATCGGCTGCGCCATGGTGGTCAAGGCAGGCGTGACCACCGTACCCAGGGCGATGTTGTCAAAACCAATGATCGAAAGATCCTCCGGCACCCTGACACCCAGGTCGTTGGCGGCCGCGATGGCGCCAATCGCCATCATGTCGTTCAAGGCGAACACCGCGCTTGGCGCTCTGGGGGAATGCAGAAGGCGCTGCACGGCGTCTCTGCCGCTCTCAAAGTGGAAATCACCTTTTGCGACCAGCTCGGGGCGGAAGGGGATTCCGTGTTCCCTCAGGCAGCGCCTGTAGCCTTCCATGCGCTGCATGCTGGGCGTGAGATGATTGGGGCCGGTCAAACAGGCGATGGCGGTGTGACCCAGCTCGACCAGATGGCGGGTGGCGTCGTATCCGGCTTTTTCATTGTTCAGCAGGACGACATCGGCAAGCTCCAGCGGGACCTCGCGATCGGCCACCACCAGCGGGATGTTGTTTTCGACCAGGCGCGCCAGATCATCCGGTTCACTGCCGGAGGAGATGAAGATGATGCCGTCGACCTGTTTGGCCTGCAGGGTGTGTATGTAGCTGACCTGCTTGGCGGGATCGTCGTCGCTGTTGCAAAGCACGACGCTGTAACCCTCGTGAAAGCCAAAGTCCTCGATCTTTCGAGCGATCTCCGAGAAGAACTGGTTGGAAATGTCGGGCACGATCAGCCCGATCACCTTGGTAATGCCGCTGCGCAGGCTGCGCGCCAGACTGTTCGGATGGTACTCGAGCTGCTTCAGGGCGTCGTCCACGCGCTCCTTGGTCAGGGGATCCACAAAGCGGGTTCCGTTAATCACGTGGGAAACGGTGGTGGTCGAAACCTGGGCAACGCGGGCAACATCTTTGATGGTGATTCGGGACATAGCGATCAATCAGATCCTTAGGAAATCGTTTGCGCAATCGTTTAATAAAATATCACAGAAAAAATCTCTTGTCAACGGGTGGGGCGAAGGAATGTCGGGATTGCGGCGATTTGCGCCGATGGAACATTCGATGTTTCGGATACCATGCTCCCCTTATCCCCCGGGCGTTAATGATCCCCTTCCTTCATCTCCCCATTTACAAACATAAATGGAGAGATGAAAGATTTTCGCAGGATCATTTCACTAAGTTTTATGTGCATTGCTTACACTCTGCTGATCGATGCTGCCCCCGCAGCAGTCAATGATCTGAAGGAGTTACCAGCGGGCGTTGTGTTCTTCCGCCCAGCCAATCAGGTCCTTGACCTTGATCCTCTGACCCTCATCGGTCACCAACGTGCCGCTGTAACGGCCGAACATCTGATGGACCTCGCTGGAGAGGATGAGCGCGTCGGTCTTTGCCACGCGCTCGAAGAAGGGCGTGAAGGTCAGGTCAGCCCGCTCATCCGCCGACTTCATCGTCCAGGGTGCTTTGAAATCCTTGCTGCTGTAGGCAAAGTCCACCTCGCCCAGCTTGTGCGCTCTGCCGTCGATGAAGAAGCAGTTCTCGGTGGCAGCGCTGGTATCGCCAAAGCCGAAACCCATGTTCAGTCCCAAGGTATGTCCGCCAGGCAGCCAGCCGCTGGCGGAAGCCCACACCCAGAAGGATCTGTACTCCCACACACCGCGCCCCCAATCCAGGTTGCCCAGCGCGGATCTCGGGTCCAGCTTGTGCTCCCTGCCCAGGTAGCTCACCGTCCCGCTGGCCGGCATGCAGTTGACCTTTCTGTTGTAGTAAAAGCGCCTGCCCTGGATGGGAATGGTGATGATCATCGATTCGTGATGCCTGGGCAGCGCGAACTCAGCTTCCGCCGTGAGGGGCAGGCCATCCTGAAAGCCCGGCCAGTTGACCTTGATCCAGCGCTTCTCCGTTCCAACGCCAAAATGCAGGCGCACTCTTCCGTTATCGAAAATGCTCTCTCCTTCGGTGCTGTTGCGCGGCAGGCTCACGCCTTTTGCAAAGGGGATGGTGAGAGTCTGCTCGCGGTAGCTGCCGCTGGCAAATTCGATGACATAGGCAAAGATGGACGCCAGGTATCCCACGTTGCTGACTGTAAAAGAGAAAAAGTGGGTGGGGGTGGTGATGCCGTAATAATCCCACACCTTGACGCGCATGGGCTGCCAGAATCGCGGTGTGCCCTGGATGTGCACATCCTCGAGATTACAGTCCAGCAGAGGCTGCCTCATCCAGCCGACCTGCGCCAGTGTGCCGTCCTTGTTCAGCAACGGTCCGGTTTGGGTAACGAGAGATTGGGTTGAGCTTTTCATGTGCACCTCCTGTGATGTGTACCCCTAATTGTATATCGGTTGCAGCATGTTTGTCACTGCAACCATGGGGCAATCCCTGCGTATATTTCAAAAGGAGAATGCAATCATGAAAAAATTATTCTTGATCGTCCTGTTCGCGTCGCTCGCCCTGTCATTGGGAGGCTGCGCGGCGCAAAGCGTGGACCTAGGCGCGCTGCCTGATACAGAGGAAAAGATCCCCGGCTTCTGGCAGGGTTTGTGGCACGGTATCATCGCGCCGATCACCTTCATTATCAGCCTGTTCAACAGGAACATCGCGATGTACGCGGTGATCAACAACGGTGCCTGGTACAACCTGGGTTTCCTCTTCGGCATGAGCATCATTTTCGGCGGCAGCGGTGGTGGAGCCGTGGCGCGCAGGCGGCACAAAAAAGTGATTGAAGCCAGTTAACCGGTGAAGTCCCAGCCAGTAAAGAATCAGCCAGCCACAGAATATGGCTGGTTGAAATACCAGGAAAACCCGTCGTTAAAGCGCCAAACGCCTGGGTGAGGGGGGCACCCAAGCGTTTGACAGCCAAATAATAGCATATCCCGCCGAAAAATGCAAGCCCAATTTTCCTGCCTAGTATTACAATTTTTTTCTACAAATTAACATTTGATGAGAAACTTGTATATACATATATCGTAATCCCATCTGATAGGTCCAGATTGGACGGATTTTCCCGAGATGAGCCT
>CAZCHK010000108.1:0-4839 GCA_964498605.1 uncultured Anaerolineaceae bacterium
GTTCTGCGGTTGCCGGCAAAGTCAAATCCATCTTTTTTACCCCAGGTGATCAGATCGAGAAAGGCGAAGAGATCATTTGTCTGGAATAACCGATATGACGACGCCACAATTTTCAGAAAAACGGTTCGTATCCATTCTTTCGATAAAGGGTTATCTATTTTATAGTATAGAAAATTAGCTGTCGAAATTATGTCGTGAATATTTATTGGTAGATAAATAAGCCCTATGCGTAAAACTCAATTCTAAACTCTAGTCCCGGGAGAAAAAGGTACTCCTGTCGGAAGTATATTTTTATTTCCCAAAAATGGTATTGGAGGATCGCGAAAAAAATGAATGGAAAAATGATCGCAGTGGTGGGTATGGGGGCTGTTTTACCGGATGCGTTTGATGTGCCGTCTTTTTGGAATAACATTGTCAATAACAAATACTCGGTGATTGACGTACCTGGAGATCGTTGGAATAGTGATCTGTACTATGACCCCGATCATTCTGCTGTCGATAAGACCTATTCCAAAATTTGATCCTCTTAAGAATGGATTGGCAATCCCGCCAAAACTTTTGGCAGAGATGGATATTGCCCAACAATGGGCTTTGGCAGTCAGCCAGCAAGCTTTGAAAGATTATGGATATCCAGATCGGAAACTTAACCCTGAGCGTGTGGCGGTGATCTTCGGAAATGCAAATGCAGGTGAGTACCAATACCGCTCCACCTTCAGGATATTGCTGCCCGAATATATCCAGGCGCTCCGTGATATCCCTGAATTCGAAAACCTCCCTGCATCTGTCAAAGAGAGTCTGATCTCAAGCTTTACGAACAATATCCGCGCCAAAGCGCATGCGATCACTGAAGATACCATGCCGGGCGAACTTTCAAACATCATCTCTGGCCGGGTTGCCAATGTGTTCAATTTTACAGGCCCCAATTTTGTAACCGATGCAGCTTGCGCTTCTTCATTGGCTGCAATCCAGGCCGCCTGCCAGGGATTGATGGAAGAGAAGTTCGATGCAGTGCTTACCGGTGGGATTGACCGCCATATGGGTCCCGAATCGTATGTCAAGTTCTCCAAAATTGGCGCCCTGAGCGCTGACGGTTCACGGCCGTATGCCGACGGTGCCAACGGATTTGTCATGGGCGAGGGTGGGGTTGTCTTTCTCTTGAAACGGCTTGAAGATGCCGAACGTGATGGAGATAAGATCTATGCGGTCATCCGCGGGATCGGCGGCAGTTCCGATGGCAAAGGCAAGGGGATCACGGCTCCCAATCCAATAGGTCAGCAGCTCGCCATCACGCGTGCATGGCAGGATGCCCGGGTCGATCCGAAACTCGTAGGGCTGATCGAAGGTCACGGCACTTCCACAAAGGTGGGGGATGTGGCTGAGGTCAACAGTTTGAATGCGATCTTTGGCTCCTTGGGGCTGAAGAACAGCAGCGTCATTCTCGGGTCGGTAAAATCCAACATCGGTCATCTGAAAAGCGCAGCCGGTGCCGTGGGTCTCTTGAAGACCATTCTGTCTTTGTATCACAAAACCCTCCCTCCAACGGTCAATTTCGAACGCCCGAACCCCAATGTCGATTTTGCCAACCTGCCTTTCCGCGTGCTGAATGGCGCACAAGATTGGGAAGTCAAGCAGGATAATTATCGTTTTGCTGGGGTGAGCGCATTTGGTTTTGGCGGGACAAATTTCCACGTGGTTTTGGAAGAATATTTCCCCGGAATGTCACGGAATGATTCAGAGACCCATACAATGCCGGCAAGGATCGAAACAATCAAAAACGCGAGTATTTCAGATCAAACCGTAAAAACTCAAAGCGCCAACGAAATTCCACATATAGCAAACGCCGATGTGGATGCCGTCAAACAATTTGTGCTTTCTGTTGTAAGTGAAAAAACCGGTTACCCGGTCGAGATGCTGGAAATGGATCTTGACCTTGAAGCCGATCTTGGCATCGATACAGTTAAACAGGCAGAACTGTTCGCCACCGTCCGCGCCAACTACGGTATCCCGCGCCGTGAAGACTTGAAGTTGTCTGATTATAACACCCTGGCAAAAGTGGTGAGTTTTGTTACCGATACTCAAAACAATGGGGTTGCGGCTACAACTCAGCCTTCAACGAGCTCAACACCAGCCCTTGCTCAAACCGTAGAGGTTTCTCCCAAAACGGATAGCGATTCTACTTTGGCCCCGTATCAGGGCCTATTCTTCGCTTCCGCAGCTATTTCTGCCGATTTGAAGAAAAAAATCGAGGTTCAGCTTGCTCAACTGCAGGCGGGGAATCCTTATACTTCCCAATGCCCGACTTCGGAAGAATTGGGTGAAGAAGAAAGGATCGCCATTGATTTCGCCAATAGCGAAGAGTTGGCCAAGCGATTGGAAAAAACCCTTTCCGCCTTTGAAAAGGATTCGCCGGCAGCCTGGAAAGCCATGCAGGCGTACGGCGTTTATCGCGGCAGCGGCAAACCTGGAAAGGTCGCTTTTATGTACCCGGGTCAGGGATCGCAGTATGTCAATATGCTGCTTGACCTGCGCGATACCGAGCCACTTGTTCGGGACACTTTCGACGAAGCTGACCGGGTCATGACCCCCATTCTGGGGAAACCCTTGACCAGCTATATTTATACGAGCGGTTCTGAAGAGCAGCTTAAGCAGGCCGAACAGGAACTGAAAAACACCGCGATCACCCAGCCCGCAATGCTCACTGCCAATGTGGCCATGATGCGCGTGCTCAATAAATACGGGGTCTATCCCGATTATGTCATCGGTCACAGTCTGGGCGAGTACGCTGCATTGGTTTCTTCGGGAGTATTGACCTTTGCCGAGGCGCTGGAAGTTGTCAGCGCGCGCGGCCGGGAAATGAGCAAGATCAAGGTGGATGACCCGGGCTGCATGGCAGCTGTATCTGCCCCGCTGGAAAAGGTGGACGAAGTCATTAAATCGATTGAAGGGTATGTTGTTATTGCCAACATCAACAGCCCATTGCAATCGGTGTTAGGCGGCTCGACGGCAGCGATTGATGAAGCCATCGCAAAATTCACCGCTGCAGGATTTCAGGCGGTCAAGATTCCGGTTTCTCATGCTTTCCATACAAAGATCGTTGCCCCTGCAAGTGATCCTCTACGCTCAGTGATCGCGCGGATGAATGTTCAAAGCCCGCGCATTCCCATTATTGCCAATGTGACCGGAGAACTTTACCCGACCGAACGTGAAGAGATCCTTGACATCCTTACGCGCCAGGTGGCTTCACCGGTTCAATTCGTGAAGGGAATGCAGACTTTGTACAGCCAGGGTGCAAGAATATTTATTGAGGCAGGTCCCAAACGGGTTCTTAATGCCCTGGCACAGGATAACCTCAAAGAGAACAGCGATGTCACCATCATCGCCACAAATCATCCGCGTAAGGGCGGAAAGGCCAGTTTCAACGAGGCTTTGTGCGGGATCTATGCGGCTGGTATACCTGCTGGCAAACCACAAACGAAAAAATCAGACACTGTTCAACCGCTTATCGAAGTTTCCCATCCAGTAGATGTTCCACAGCAGGCAATACCCTCTCCCGGAACCCTCCCGATTACTGGCTCGGTTGTGGTGACGGGTATTGGACTTGGTCTCCCCGGGAAAGAAGGGCACGTATTTGAGGATGATAATTTTGACCGTGTTCTTCACGGGCAGATGATGATCGAACCGATCGATGGAAGTTCCCAACAGGCAATATTGGATAAACACGTTACCCGCCTGGTGAAGAGTGATGCCGGCGCGGTGATGGAAGAGATCGATGATATTGACCAGGTCATCAAGCTGGCAGGGCAGGGTGGGAAGTTTGATCTTGCCGACGAGTTTGGCATCGCCGAAGACCGCGTGGAAGCGCTGGATATTGCTTCAAAATTAGCCATCGCGGCCGGGATCGAAGCGCTGCGTAATGCAGGTATTCCTCTTGTCATGTCATTCAAGAAAACAACAAAAGGAACATTCCTGCCGGATCGCTGGAAATTGCCCGAATCGATGCGCGATGATACTGGTGTTATTTTTGGATCAGCATTCCCCGGTTTGAATCGTGCTATTGAAGAAGCGGATCGATTCTATGAAGTAAAGATCCTGGAACGACAATTGGATGAGGTGACTTCTCTCATCGACACCATCAAATCTTCAAAAGAAACAGCGAATTCTCCATTATTGGATAATCTACACCGGCGTGCCGCTGAATTGGAAACCAAGATCAAAGATAGCAATTACCATTTTGATCGCAGGTATGTTTTCAGGGTGCTCTCGATGGGACATTCCCAGTTTGCGGAGCATATTGGCGCGCGTGGTCCAAATACACATGTCAATGCTGCCTGTGCAACAACAACACATGCGGTTTCGATCGCCGAAGATTGGATCCGCACCGGTCGCTGCCGCCGTGTGGTGATCGTGGCTGGGGATGATGTAACGAATGAAAATTCCATGGCATGGATCGGATCCAGTCTGTTTGGCAGTGGAGCAGCCACGACCGAAGGAGAATTACGTATGGCGGCGATCCCGTTTGACAAACGCCGCAACGGTCTGGTCATTGGCATGGGCGCCGCTGCCTTGGTGATCGAAAGTGAAGACGCGGCCCGTGAACGTGGTGTCCGCGGCATCGCCGAGATCCTGGCCACCCATACCGCCAACAGTGCCTTCCATGGCACGCGTTTGGATGTCAATCACGTGAGCGAGGTGATGGACCTCCTGATGCAAACGGCAGAAAGACGCTTTGGTATCGATCGCCACACAATCGCGGCTGAAACAGTTTTCATGTCGCATGAAACTTATACTCCCGCCCGCGGTGGAAGCGCCAGCGCTGAGATCCATGCCCTGCGCCACACC
>CAZCHK010000109.1:0-4805 GCA_964498605.1 uncultured Anaerolineaceae bacterium
CCTGCAGTAAGAGCTATACTAAAAGAAAAAAATCGAGGTGCCCATGACTACATTTGAGATGATAGATGTTTCAAAAAGGAAAATGCGAAATGAATTCATTCAGTTTCATTACGATCTGTACCGATCAGTTCCCCAATGGGTCCCCCCGTTTTATCAGGATATCGAACTTATGTTGAATAGAAAGAAGCATCCGTTTTATGAAAAAAACGATGCGGATTTTTTTGTTGCGAGAGATCGCGAAAGAATTGTTGGACGCTTAGCCATTATGGAGAATAGGGCTTTCAATGATTATCACCATTCAAGAAAAGCGCAGTTCTATTTATTCGATTCGATTAATGATCAAAGTGTTTTCAATGGATTATTTTCCATGGCAGCTGATTGGTGCAAACAAAGAGGGTTGACAGATATTGTTGGGCCAAAAGGATTTAGCGCTTTTGATGGGTACGGTATTCAGGTAGAAGGATTTCAACACCGCCAGATGATGACAATGATGAATTATAATTTTGAATATTATCAGGACCTATTTGAACGAGGGGGCTTCAAAAAAGAGGTGGACTTTGTTTCGTGTTATCTGTCAGCGGAAGATTTCCGGATACCGGAAAAAGTACACGAAGTATCCAGGCGAGTCCTAGAGCGGGGCACATTTACGGTAAAAAGGTTCAAATCAAAAAGAGAAATTTCAAGGTGGGCGAATCGTATTGGGGAAGCTTATAACAATGCGTTTATCAATAACTGGGAATATTACCCTCTCACGAGTAGAGAGATAAAAATGCTTCTAGACAATCTGCTCGTTGTAGCAGTACCTTCGCTTGTAAAAATCATTACATACAACGAGAAAGTAGTGGGTTTCCTTTTGGCTTTTCCGGATATTTCTGCTGCACTACAAAAAAACAAAGGTAAGAATCCAATTTTCCGGCCCTGGAAACTTGTGAATATTCTCAAAGAGCTAAAGAATTCGGACTGGGTAGCGATCAATGGCGCTGGTGTTTTACCTGAATTTCATGGTCGAGGGGGAAACGCTTTGCTGTACAGCGAAATGGAGAAGACAATTCAAAGCTTTCATTTTTCCCACGCAGAATTAACACAAGTTGCGGAGACCGCATCTCAGATGAGAAGAGATCTCATCACTGCTGGAGGGCAGCCATACAAAAATCACAGGATTTATAAAAAACAATTATGAAAAGGAAGGTTATTTCAATTGGATTTTTGATCTATCGGGAATGCGGAACGAACCAGATCTACTATTGATCCATCGACTGTTGCTGTAAGGATGTCAATTTTATCCGTGCTGCCTTGGGCAAGGACATTCCCCCAGGGATCAACGATTAAGGAATTGCCTCCCAGGAGAATACCACCGCTCCTTCCTACACCATTGGCCGCAATCATGTAAAACTGATTTTCGATTGCCCGAGCCTTTGTCAGGATGAGCCAGTGCTCGATCCTTTTTAGCGGCCATTGAGCAGGCAGGAGCATTGAATTCACGCCTCGTGATCGATAGTATGAAAAAAGTGATGGAAAGCGCAAATCGAAACAAATAGCAGACCCGAATGACAGGCCTTCAATTTTGACAATTACTTTATTGGTACCAGGGGAAAAGTATCTTCCTTCATCCAATTCGGGAATTAGATGCATTTTATTATAGATCTTGGAACTGGTTTTAAAAGGACTTGAAACAATGAGGGAATTATGAAAACATGAATTCTTTTTGGTAACATAGGTTCCAGCGATGAAGACCTGATATTCAGTGCATGTTTTTACAATCCGAGCGATGATTTTTTTTGTACTGGAACAATCTTCATTTAGACGTGTATAGTTGAAGCTGGAAAACCATAATTCAGGGAGCAGGATCAATTTGCAGCCCCTGGAAATTGCGTCCAATATGAGTTCAAATGCGAGGGAAAAATTTTTATCCGGATGGAATGTGTCGATTTCCGTTTGCAGCACACCGACTTTCATTTGCATGCGTGAATTATAATTTGATTATTGAAGGAAAAAAACGATGCTTCGTAACCGAGTTACATCAAGAAAATGGATTTTCTTCGCTGTTTCAATCCTGGCTGGGTTTTCCGCGCTTGTTGTCATAAATTCATTGCTTGTCATGCATTTAGGGGCAGGATCCGCTTTTTTTGAGACATACGAAAAATATGTTTCATTATTCCAAGATGGCGTATCGCCATATGATTACAGACCGGACTCCCCGCTTATAGAGCCTTTGTATGGGTTTCTCCTGTACCTTCCCTATATGCTCTTTGGAAATAAAGTCTTTGCGGCGTCGATATGGCTGGCAACGAATCAAACTGCATTTGTCCTGACGATCCTGTTGACAGGGAATTTATTTTCCTGGAAACCAAACCGCTTAAAAATTACTTTATCGGTAATTTTCTTCATGGCATTTTTCTACACCTGCGTAATCCTTTTTCAGGGACAAAGCACAATCATGCGGCTCTTCCTGCTCATGTGTGTTTGCTGGTCAATCATCAAGAATCACCAAGAATTTTCTGGAATCCTGATCGCCTTTTTAACCATATCCCCAATAACGAATATCCACTTAATCGTATTCTTTTTATTCTGGGCGGCTGCCAATAAACGGGGAAGGATCTTTGTGTGGTTTTTCATTTCAACGGTAATTTTGATCGCGGTAGGCTTACTTGTGCAACCTGAATGGCCATTACAATGGTTGAAACAAATGCTGATCATATCGAACCAGCCCAATGGGCACACGATAACCGCCATACTGACCGGATACTGGTCGGCGATAGGGACTCGATTAGGCACTGCTTTGACAGTTTTGACATTATCCTTGATGCTTATCGAATGGTGGGTCAATCGGCGCAGTAACGGAAGGGCATTCATGTGGATTTTTTCCCTGACAATAATTATTGGGGCATGGATAGGGGTACCAACTCATATAGATGAAATGGTTTTTGCGATCGTCCCAATCATGGTTTTTTTTATTATTGTCGGAGAAAGGTGGAAGAGGATCGGGACAATCCTGTCTGTCTGCGTGGGCTCGATATTATTGATCCTTCCATGGATTGTATTTTTTCTGCGAGAAGAGCACTCGCTTTCTGAGCCAATCTCAAATCCCGTTCATATTATCAGCATCCCTCTAATTATCATCCCGTTTTTATACTGGATTCGCTGGTGGTGTTTAAACCCTCCTGAAATGTGGTTCGATTACATTCGGAAAATTACCAAAATGGGTTTAAAGGACAAAAGATGAGAAAGGATTTCATCCTTCTTGTCCTTATCAGTATATGCCTTTCGATAATTTTCATTTTTCTCCAGGAGTCTCCTGGCTATATGGATGCGGAATACCACTCTGTAATGGGTTATCAGATCGCCACAGGCAAGGGATTTTTCGAACCATTTATCTGGAATTATTCAGATTACCCTGAATCAATTGTTCACGCTTCACATACATACTGGATGCCGTTGCCGTCACTGATTTCTGCTTTGGGCTTCTGGATTCTAAACCAGAGGTCCTTTTTCGCAGCAAGGCTTTTCTTTGTACTTTTGTCAGCTTTTGTGCCTATCGTCACCTATTGTGTGGCATGGAGAATTACCGCCCACAAAGTGGGATCGTTTATCGCTGGCTTGCTGTCAATCTTTTGTGGTTATTACGCTGCTTACTCAACGATCCCTGATTCCTTTGGCATTTACATGGTATGTGGAGGAATCATATTCCTGATATTGGATCGCCTAAATGCAAGCCCCTATTCTTGTCAAAGGAGATTACTCACATTTCTATCGCTTGGAATCGTGACAGGCATCATGCATCTATCTCGAACAGAAGGAATTATTTGGTTCACCGCCTGTTGTGTGTATTGCTTAATCATCATGGTGAAGAAAAAACGTAAATATTATGAAACAATCTTAAACTTAGCAGCGATCTTCCTGGGATATGTTCTGATCATGGGAACCTGGTATTCAAGAAACCTTCAGGTGTTTTCAACATTATTTCCCCCGGGAAATCCACGGGTTTTTTTTATCACAGATTATGATCAGTTGTTTTCTTATAACACATCGCATATCAATTACTTCAACTGGTCAAACAGGGCTGCCCTGGATATCATACGCCCGATGGCACAGTCCATCATGGTGGTCATCGGCACGGTGATTGGCGTGCAAACAATGGTTTTCCTTCTCCCTTTTGCATTTCTCGGATCTGTGAAACATAAAAAAAATCTCACCCTGAGCTTTTTCATATTGGTATTTGTTTCAATGATCATATTAATGGTGTTTGTGTTCCCGTTTGCCGGGAAGAGAGGAGGTTTTTTTCATGCTTCCGCGGCCTTTCAACCGGTCATTTTTGCTCTGAGCGTCGCAGGCTTACTGAAGGCGGTGGCAGGCCTGAAGAAATATATGCGCGGCTCCAAAGTGAACCTGGCATCATTTTTCAATGTTTCTATTGTTTTTATGGCGATCTTGGTCACCGCATTTGTTTCCATCAATAAGATACTTGGTGGATTGAGTTCGCCACATCCTGTTTGGGAAGAGAACAGGCTGACATTTCGGCAAGTTGATCGAGTGTTATCAGAGCTAGGCATTGCCAATGAGACTGCGGTGGTTATTTCCAATCCACCCGGATTATTTTGGGAAACAGGAAGGAGCTCGATTATTACACCTTTCGAAGGCGAACAGGCTTTAGTGATGGCAGCAAATCGATACGGTACGGAATATGTTATCCTTGAGCCTGATCATGTTGCCAGCATGGACGAAATATACAAAAACCGTTCAAGCACACAGTTTTTGGAGCATATTGGAAGTTTTGGCAATGGTATCGAGATATTTCAAATCAATAA
>CAZCHK010000110.1:0-4722 GCA_964498605.1 uncultured Anaerolineaceae bacterium
AGAACACTCTTTCTTTTGGGGCAACAAAGGCTTTCCATTGGAGAGAGTGTTCTCGAAGTTAGTTGGGAGATCCGCAATGACTATTGAAGATCAAAAGCGAAGTGCCAGGATGACTTTCCGGCAGATCTCGAAAAGGCTTGAACTGCCATTGATGCTCCTTCCTGTCTTGCTGGTCGTCATCGGCCTTTTTGGCGGTGGGTTACTTAAAGCTTTCATCTCAGGTTTTGGTTACATACCTGAAATGGGGTTAACAGAATTCTCAGTTCAAGAGTATGTCAAGGCTTTTCAGCATCCTGATTTCATCCCGGCACTTCTCTTTGGATTAAAAGTGTCCATCATCCCGATCATCATCAGCACGGCGATCAGTCTGTTCATTGCCGTGCAGCTCATGCAACATTTCAAGGGAAGGAAAATATTAAAGTTCATCTACCGCTTCCCTCTCCAGATTCCCTGGCTGGTGATCACCTTCATGATCCTGACGCTTTTCAGCGACGGGGGTTTGCTGGCCAGATTGTTTTTTCATCTGGGCTGGATCGAGGCGACCAATGAATTTCCACGACTGCTGTACGATCAGAATGGGTTCGGGATCATGTTTGTGTACACCTGGTCGGAGATTGGATTTGTGTCACTGGTCATGTTTTCCCGCCTGCTGGGATTGGACTCGTCCATCGACGAGGCAGCCCGGACGTTGGGCGCGAACCGCTGGCAATTGTTCTGGAGGATTCAGCTACCACTATTAATGCCTTCTGTGCTGATGGTCAGTTTGTTAAACTTTGCCTTTACTTTCGGGGATTACGCAACCCCGCAGATCCTGGGTCCCACCTCGCCCAACACCCTGCCTGTGGTGGCATTTCGCATCTTCCAGTCCCCTGATACCGCCAACCGGCCTCAATCGATGGCCATGTCTGTCGTCATCGCCGCGATCGCAACCATCATACTCATTCTTTACAGCATGGTGATGCGCAGGCAGCAGTACACGGAGAGCAAGGTGCAGGCGGAGGGCAAGAAATGAACATGAATTCTTTTACCCAGAGAATCAAAAAATTGATCCTGAGACTTGTCCTGTGGGGGATCGCCCTGATGATCATTGTGCCGATGGTGCCGATTCTCATCTGGTCGTTCACACAGAAATGGTTCTGGCCGGATCTGCTGCCGGAGGAATTCGGTGTCAGGGCCTGGAAGTACATCTTTTCCGCGTCCTCGCAGGTCGGAGGCGCTATCCTCACGACACTGGTGTTGGGTTTGCTGGTCACCGCACTGACATTGATCATTTCCCTGCCAGCGGCCAAGGCGATCGGACAGAGAGAGTTCCGGGGAAAATCCGTCCTCGAGGTGCTGCTTCTGGCGCCTTATCTGGTCTCGCCAACAGCTGTCGCCATGGGCTTGTACATTGGGTTTATCCGCCTGGGTCTGAACGCAACCGTCCTGGGTGTGGTGCTGGCCATGCTGATTTCAACGACACCGATGATGGTGCGCATGCTGACCTCGGTCTTCGAATCACTCGATCCAAGCTATGAAGAACAGGCCAGATCCCTGGGAGCCTCTTCATTCAATATCCTGGTCAAGGTCACCATCCCGATCATCCTGCCTGGCATCATCGCTGGCAGCCTGTTCACCTTCCTGACCACATTGAATTCATTCTTCTATCCCTATCTGATCGGTTCAGGCAAGGTGATGGTGCTTTCCGTTCTGCTTTTCAATTTTCTCGGCAAGGGCGGATACGATCTGCCGATCACGTCCGCGCTATCGATCATTCTGGCCATACCCGGGATCCTCTTCCTGCTTTTCAGTGAAAAGATCATCAAGGAAGAGTACTTTGCCATGGGTTTTGGAAGTTAATTCTACATGAAGGATCAAACATGATATCGGTATCCCTGAAGAACCTGACCAAAAAATTTGGAAGTGTGGCCGCGGTGGACCATGTCGACCTGGAAGTGCCCGCGGGTAAGCTGATCGCGCTCCTGGGACCCTCCGGCTGCGGGAAAACCACGACGCTGAAAATGATCGCCGGGCTGATCGATCCAAGCGAGGGAGACATCCTGTTCTACGGCAGTTCTGTCGTCCAGATCCCGGCTGAAAAGCGAAAGATCGGGATGGTCTTCCAGCGCTACATTCTCTTCCCCCACATGAACGTTTTCGAGAACATCGCCTTTGGACTGCGGATGCAGAAGTGCCCCAGGCCCGAGATCGAACAAAGGGTTGCTGAAGTGGTCAAACTGGTGCAGCTGGAGGGATTGGAAAAGCGTTTCCCCGGTCAGCTCTCGGGGGGGCAAATGCAGAGGGTGGCCATCGCCCGGGCGATCGTGATCCGACCCAACCTGATGCTCATGGATGAACCTCTGGCCAATCTTGACGCGAAGCTGCGCCTGGAGATGAGGGAATTCATCCGCAACCTGCAGCAGCAGCTGCAGATCACCACCATCTTTGTCACGCACGATCAAAGCGAAGCCGCAGTCCTGGCAGACATGGTGGCAGTGATGTTTTCTGGCAAGTTCTACCAGTTTTCCACCCCCATCGATATCTTTAATAAGCCGCAATCCACCAAAGTAGCCAATTTTATCGGCTGCATCAATATTTTCAACGGCGAGGTAATGAAAACAGATAAGGAAAGGTTATTGCTTTCCAGTTCCTTGGGGGATATTCATATCGCCCAGAAACAGGCTCAGAAATATCGGATTGGTCAAAAGGTGCTCTTTACCATTCGTCCAGACCACATCGGGATCTGCTATATTTCAGATTGCCCTCACAAGGAGAATGTTTACAAACTGAAGTTTAAAGACATGATTTACGAGGGCGACATGGTGAAATATTTCCTTGAGGATCAGACCGGATCGATTGTGCAGGCGCACGCACCTTCCACAACTTTTTTCACGGAGGAAAAGGCACTCGCAGCATATTTTGATCCAGCCCGCATCTGGATCATTCCGGAAAAATATGAAGCGGACAGAACTCCCGTTGCGCCGTGCGCCGACCCGGCGGTTGCCAGCGCCGATCCTGCTTCTCAGTGATTTTGCGTTGCAGGCAACTTCTTTGCAGTCAAGCGTGATGAAAAAATTGATTCAAAAACCCTGGTACCGCTGGGTGGTTTACTCGGTTGCGATGAGCGCTTTTACGGTGGCCGTACTGATCACGGCCATCAGCGTCATCATCCCTGACCTGATGCGTGATCTGCGCATTGACGCATACGCGATCGGGATCCTTTCATCCGTGTATTCGCTGACCTACGCGATCATGCAGATCCCCGGGGGGAGCCTCTCTGACCGGATCGGACCGAAGAAGGTGATTTCGATTTTTCTGCTGATCGGCGGAACAGGGATCCTGCTGTTCAGCTGGGCTCCCAACTTTACGGTCAGCCTGATCGGGCGCACCCTCACCGCCTTGGGCGTGTCTGTCCTGTATGTGAGCCAGATTAAACTGATCCGCGGCTGGTTCCGCGTGGAGGAAATGGGCATGGTGATGGGTATCGGTTCTTCGATCCAGGCGATCGGATCATTGATTTCAACGCCCATCATTGCCTTTCTTTCGCTGACCATCGGCTGGCGCTTCACCTTTACGATCATCGGAGGCATCGTCGTTCTGTTTTCAGGCCTGTGCTGGATCCTGATTCGCGATTACGCTCCCTGGCAGGAGGAAGCGCAGCATCAACAGAAGCCTTCTCTCCGCGAACAGTGGCGCGTCTTTCTAAAAAAAATCACCCAGGAACCCCGGTTCATCAAGCTGTTTCTGGTGACGCTGCTGGCCTATGGGGGAGTGGCGACCGTTTTTCATGTCTGGGGAATTCCCTTCCTGATGCAGTCGTTTCAATACACCAAGATGCAGGCATCCTGGATGATGGCCTTATCCTCGCTGTTCAGCCTGGTGGGAGCGCCACTGATCGGGCACCTGTCCGACAAGATACTGAAAAGAAGGGTACCTTTGATGATCATTGGTTTATTGGGGATCTCGATCCCCTGCCTCTTCATCGGGATATTTGGTACCGGGCTGGGTACGATCGGGCTGGTGATCGCCATCAGCGTGATCGGTCTGACCCTGGGTGGTGTGCTGCTGGCTTACACGATGGTCAACGAAATGGTACCCCCCGCTTACAGCGGGATCTTTTCAGCTTTTCTGAACATGGGTCCCTATCTGGGAATGAGCATCTTCATGCTTCTGACGGGCAAGATCCTCGGTCAGACAGACAGCTTCACCCCGGATGGAACACCTTACTATGAACCCCGTGCGTACCAGAATGTGTTCCTGTTCAGCGCGGTGATCGGGATTGCCGCGGTAGTCATTGCCGTGACAGTCAAAGAGAACAAGCAAAAAGAAAATAATATGTCAAAAGGATTCACAGATGCCTAACGGATATACTGGAAAAGTACTGCGGGTTGATCTCACCAGGCGCTCCTGGTCCGTGGAGGACACGGATGAGATACTTCAACGACAGCTGATGGGTGGGGAAGGGTTTGTTGCCTATACCCTGCTCAAAGAGGTGCCGAAAGGGGCTGATCCCCTGGGACCGGAGAATGTTCTCATCTTCAGCACAGGTGTCTACACGGGTGCGCCGATCGCAGGCAGCGGCAGGCACTCGGTTGGTGCCAAATCGCCGCTGACCGGCGGTTTTGGTGAGGCGGAAGCAGGGGGATTCTGGGGACCTGAGCTGAAAAAAGCAGGTTTTGATGCCATCATTGTTACGGGAGCAGCGAAGGACCCGGTATACCTTTCAATAAAAGACGATGAAGT
>CAZCHK010000111.1:0-4698 GCA_964498605.1 uncultured Anaerolineaceae bacterium
GATCCCCCATAATTCTTATGAATATAACGAGTGCCCCCAAGGAGACTCGAACTCCTGTTATAGCCTTGAAAGGGCTGTGTCCTAACCACTAGACCATGGGGGCAACGGCGGGAATTGTACCATAGAATAAAGCAGGGTCAAGAAAATGTAAGGCTTCACTTCTTTACTGATTTTTCGCTGCGCTTGGCAGATTGCACGGTCGTAAAAACCAGCTCTTTTCCCTCATCGTTGACATCAATCAGGATCTTCTCATCATCTTTGGGTTTTTCTTTCAGAAGCTGAATTGAAAGCTGGGATTCGATGTTCTTCTGCAGCACCCTTTTGAGCGGCCTTGCTCCGAACATCGGGTCGTAGCCCTGTTTGGCCAGCCACTCGCGCGCCTTGGCGCTGAGCTCTACCTTTAGCCCCTGCTCCTCCAATCTGTCGCTGACCTCTTTCATCTGCAAGTCAACGATGGAATACATGTGCTCCATGTTGAGCGGGGAGAAGAGGATGATCTCGTCAATGCGGTTGAGGAACTCCGGACGGAATGTGGATTTGAGCACCTTGTCAATCTTCTCGCGATCCTGTTTGTCCTCGTCATTAGCATTCTGTGAAACAAAGCCGAGTGTGCCGGATTTCTTTACAAACTCCGTACCCAGGTTGCTGGTCATGATCAGCACCGAATTGCGGAAGTCCACCGTGCGTCCCTGTCCGTCGGTCATGCGTCCGTCATCCAGTATCTGCAGCAGGGAATTCCAGATCTCTGGATGCGCCTTTTCGATTTCATCCAGCAGCACCACCCGGTAGGGGCGCCTGCGCAGCGCTTCGGTCAGTTGACCGCCCTCCTCGTATCCCACATACCCAGGCGGAGCCCCGAAAAGGCGCGAAACATTGTGCTGCTCGCGGAATTCGCTCATGTCCAGCCGCACAAGGGCGTCCTCGTCCCCGAACATGAATTCAGCCAGCGCTTTGGCCAGCTCGGTTTTTCCAACACCGGAAGGCCCGATGAAGATGAACGAACCGATCGGGCGGTTGGGATCCTTCAATCCCGAGCGCGACCTGCGGATCGCATCCGCGATGGCATGCACGGCCTCATCCTGGCCAACGATGCGTTGGTGCAGGCGCTCCTCCATTTTGAGCAGTTTTTCCGCGTCCGACTCCATCATCTGGTTGACGGGAATGCCGGTCCACTGCGCCACAACCTGGGCGATATCCTCCTCGTCCACGTATTCGTCCAGTTTGTGTTCCTGCTCCCAGCGATCCCTCAGGTCATTAAACTCGGATTCCAGCTTTAAACGGTCGGCCTTCTTGAGAGCGGCGCGCTCGTAATCGCGTTCCGTTCCAGCCTGTACTTCTTCCGCGGCAAGCTTGTCGATCTCGACTTTCATTTCCTTCAGGTCATCGGGAAGCGAGTACAGGGCCACCCGCAGCTTTGCCGCGGATTCGTCCATCAGGTCGATGGCCTTGTCCGGCAAATGCCTGTCCGTCACGTAGCGTGTGGAGAGGCGGGCGGCTGCGACCAAAGCCTCATCGGTGAAGTGCACCTTGTGGTGTGCTTCGTATCGGTCGCGCAGGCCGAACAGCATCTTGATCGTATCATCGATGCTCGGCTCGTCAACGAACACGGGCGCGAAGCGGCGCTCGAGCGCGGAATCCTTCTCGATATGCTTCTGATATTCATCCAGCGTCGTCGCGCCGATGCACTGCAGCTCTCCCCGGCTGAGAGCGGGTTTGAGCATGTTTGAGGCATCCATCGCTCCCTGCGCTGCGCCGGCTCCAACCACCGTGTGCAGTTCATCGATGAAGAGGATGATCTCATTCTTTGAACGCTGCACTTCCTCGATGGACGCCTTCAAGCGCTCCTCGAACTCACCCCGGTAGCGGCTGCCAGCGATCATGGCTCCCAGGTCAAGGGAGATGACCTTCTTCCCGGCCAGAAGCTCAGGCACGTCATTGATGGCGATCTTTTCAGCCAATCCTTCGACAATCGCTGTTTTTCCCACACCTGCCTCACCGATCAGGACCGGGTTGTTCTTGGTACGCCGGGAAAGGATCTGCATCACGCGCAGGATCTCGTTGTCGCGCCCGATGACCGGGTCCAGCTTGCCTTCCCTGGCCTGCTGGGTCAGGTCGCGCGAGTACTTTTCGAGCGTCCTGTACCGCGTTTCAGCCTGGGGATCGGTGACCTTTTGGCCGCCCCTCAGCTGCATGACGGCTTCATTGACCCGTTCACGCGTGATGCCCGTGGCTTCAAGCAGCCTGGCTGCGGGAGTGTTCTTTTCCAGCAGGATCGCCATGAATAGGTGTTCCGTGGAAATGTATTCGTCTTTCAATTTGCTGGCTTCCTCGTTCGCCAGGTCGACCACGCGCTTCACCCGCGGCGTGATGAAGATCTGCCCGGTGCCCCCCCCGAAAATGCTTGCCTTCGGGCTCGTTCGCAGGATGTAGTCGAGCCTCTCGGTCAGCAGGCTGGCATCGATCTTGAGCAGTTCCAGTATCTGTCCAACCACTCCCTGAGGCTGCTCGATCAGGGCCAGCAGGATGTGTTCGGTGTCTATCTGGTTGTGACCGTACCGCTGGATGATCTCGGCAGCTCTTTGAGCGGCCTCCTGGGCGCGTTCCGTAAATCGATCAAATCGCATCATGAGTTTGAGTTCCTTATTTTCTACTGAAAATTATAGCATCTCCAGCGCTGCAATCAGTATGAAACGTGTAAGAAATCCGTTAATAAAAATTTTATCGGGTGGATAATTTTGGTAATTACCTGGCGTGCGTGTAAAATTAAACCCATGGCGAATCGAGAAGGGCTTCGTGAAATGAACATGCGCACCGACCTGTCCGAGGTCGCTCAGCTGATCGAATCCTGCTTCGCCTCCACGCTCGATGCGGAAGGCATTCATTTCGTGCAGTACCTGCGCAAGGTCGATGAGTCGTTGAGACGCGGGATAAATACTGATCATGCTTTTCCCAACATGAGTGGATTCGTCTGGCAGGAAAAAGGAGAACTCATCGCCAACTGTTCACTGATCCCGCACTCCCACCAGGGACGCGTCACCTACCTCATCGCCAACGTGACTGTCAAGGCTGAATATCGCCAGCGGGGCATCGCCCGCCAGCTGACGGAAGCTGCCATCCGCTGGCTCAAGTACAGGCATCAGCCTGCTGTCTGGCTGCAGGTGCGGGAAGGGAATGACATCGCCCGGCATCTGTATCAAAAGCTTGGTTTTAAAGAAAAACACCACCGCGCGACCTGGGTTTTCGAACCCGCGGCAGCCTCCCGTGTGCCGGTATCCCCGTTCATCCGCAGGCGCAAGTACTCTGACTGGCAGCAGCAGGAAAACTGGCTGGATCTAATTTATCCCCGGGACATTCGCTGGTGCCTGGGGTTAAATGCCCGCGACTTCACTCCCAATCTATTCCACGCCATGTCCAACTGGATGGACGACCGGCAGATCGATCACTACTGCGTCGAGAAAAACGGCCAGTTGCAGGCTATCTGCACCTGGTGTACTTCCAGCCGCATCTGCCCGCCACTGTGGCTGGCGTCTGATGAAGCCCACGACCTGGACGCCTTGAGCCATCTTGTGCCTTACGTGGTCAACCATCTAAAAATTGACAGGCCCATCCAGATCAATTATCCATTCACCCGCAGCGCTTCATCATTCACTCAGGTGGGATTCAAATTGTTGCACTCTCTGATTTGGATGAAACTAACGCTCGCAAATTCCGTATAAAATAATAGGAAAGGATCACATGAAAAAATTCATTGTCCGCTGGATCGCCAATGCCCTTGCCATGGGCGCTGCATACCTCATTTTAAACGGAAAGATCTCCCTGACCCCCGGCAAGGAGGTCGTCACGATCATCGTGCTTGCGTTGATCTTCGGGCTGGTAAACGCCATTGTCAGGCCGCTCGTAAAAGTACTGACCTGCCCGATCGTACTGCTGACCCTGGGCCTGGCAACGCTCGTGATCAACACGCTGATGTTCCTGCTGGCAAACTGGATCGGGGATCTGGTGGGCTACAGCTTTCAGATCGACAAACCCCAGTTCTGGTACGCCTTCCTGGGAGCCCTGATCGTCAGCGTGGTCAGCTTCCTGATCAGCGGGATCCTGGGCGAGAACACCCGCCACACGAAAACCAGCGCATGATTCAGGCGGATGGTCAACGGCACCATGCAAAATAGATGTTTTTAAAAAAGATCGATTAACGAGAAGAGGCTGCTCCGAAACCCTGTGGAACAGCCTCTTTTCAATATTATTTTTCCGAATCGATTACTTGGTGACCAGCACGAAGGTCCCCGGGAAGTTGACGACGATGCTGACGATGTTCTCCACCTTGTTGGTGTTGTTGTACGCCCGCATCCCGCTGTAGACTTCCTTGCCCTCAGACCACTCGGAGATCTCACCCGCGCTCAGCTCCACCCAACCGCCCTGTCCGTCGTTCATGCTTTCATTCCAGTACAGGATGGCGTATGATTCTTCGCTATCTTCTGGCACCTCGAAGGCGATCTTGGCGGTCGCCCCCAGCGGCAGCAGCTTCAGGGCCGTCCCGTTCTCCTGGACGCTCAGTGTCACGGCACTGTCAAAGGTGCCGATATCCACGCTACCCGGCAGCGCGGACCGATCGGTCTGCACCAGCTGCGCCTCATACCCGCACAAGATCGCGTAGAACTGCACGTAATCGCTGCTGGGCAGCACGATCTTGTTCAGGGC
>CAZCHK010000112.1:0-4615 GCA_964498605.1 uncultured Anaerolineaceae bacterium
CGATGTCTGTTTTTGTCCAGTATTTCTGTCTCACATGTTTCTGAACTTATTCAGTGACTTTGGGTTAACAGAGATTTTGGGTGAGAGTCGGATCTTTTCCGTTAAACCAACCCAAAGATCATCAAGACGCCCCAGATCAGCAGACCACCGCCGAAGATCCATACCACATCGATTTTTAGAAAACGATTGAAGAGAAACGCAGCCAAGGCCAGAAGGACCGCAGGCAGGTTCAACAGGCTGATTTCAGCGATTTGATAAGTAACCACTCCCAGCATGCCGACAAAAACCGGCAGGACGCCTCGAAGTCCCCCATGCAGGAAGCTCAGCTTTTGCATGGCTGAATACAGCTGCAAGGCGATGAGCGTCACCAGAAATGTCGGAAAAAAGATCGCCACCATACCGGATAATGCACCTAGCACACCTCCAACTTTGTAGCCAATGAACACCGTGGTGATGAGAATCGGTCCCGGGGTGATCTGACCGAGCGCGATGCCATCGATGAACTCCTGTCTTGAAAGCCAATGATTGATATCCACGACATCCGTTTTTAATAGCGGCAGTATGGACGCGCCGCTTCCAAAGGAGATCGCCCCGGTCTTCAGGAAGCTCAGGTTCATTTTGCTGATTTCTCCGGGAATGATGACACTGGTCAGAATGATCGCTCCAAGAACCAGGGCGATCCCAAGGATCTTCCACCAGGCGTATCGATCATGGGTCAGTATCATTCCAGCAACGGAGGATTCACCCGCATTTTTCCTCCGTAGAAGAAGCGCACCAAAAACAAATCCTCCCAGGACGATCCACGCCGGGTTGACTCCCAGGACGAGCAAAAGGATGGATGCGATCGTGATCAGGACAGTCAGGACATCCTTGATCGCGCTGTCCGCCAGCTGCAGGATCAGGTTGCAGAGGACCCCAACCACCAAAGCGCTCATCCCAACGAACAGCGTGGGAACCCACGGCAGACTGCCGAAGGTGAAATACAGCCAGGAGAGGAGAAGCATCACAAGGAAGGACGGTGTGAGGAAGGCCAGCGTAGATAGGATTGCTCCGCTGATGCCGTGCATGACATAACCCATGATGGCGATGAAATCAAAATTTGTTGGACCCGGGTAGAGCTGATCCAGGGCGATCGCTGCATCGATTTCCTCACTGGTCGTCCAGCCTTTTTCGATCAAATTACTGCGCAATTTTTGGATGATTGTCATGCCGATGGATGTGATTCCAGCTTGAAGAAAGTAAAAGAAAACGGTTTTTAAAGGTACCCTGTAAGCAGGTTTCTGCTTTTTTTCGGTTTTCTTTTTTTGTTTGTTCATGAAATGGTACTTTCTACGTTTGATCGATGAATCTTCTTCACTGCACGGCTATAATAACCGTATGACCGAATTTGCGCAACTTGCTGCGGGGATCGGTGTTGAGCTGACACCGCTACAGGAGGAACAATTCGAGCGCTACCTTGACCTGCTCGTGCACTGGAACGCCAGGGTCAACCTCACCGCGATCAGGGAGGCCGGGGCGATCCGCACCAAGCACTTCCTTGATTCGCTGAGTTGCCTGCCGGTCATTTTCAAATACAAGGCCAAGCGGATCGTGGACGTGGGCACGGGGGCTGGTTTTCCCGGGTTGGCCCTCAAGATCGCTGCGCCGGAACTGCGGCTGACACTGGTGGAATCCGTGCAGAAAAAGGCTGAATTCTGTGAAAAGGTGGTCGCAGCTCTTGGACTGCAGGATGTCGACGTGCAGCCGGTACGAGCTGAAGAGCTGGGCAGGGATCCCGCGCATCGAGAATCCCACGATATGGCGCTGGCCAGGGCTGTTGCCGAGGTGCGCGTGCTCGTGGAGTATCTCCTGCCGCTTGTCAGGCTTGGAGGCAGGCTGTTACTGCAAAAAGGGCAGGGCGTGCACGCGGAAGTCATGGCAGCTGAAAAGGCGCTTTCGATCCTCGGTGGACGTGTTTTACAGATCAGCACAGTGGAAGTCCCCGGGTTGGCAGACGAGCGCTATCTTGTGCTGGTCGAGAAAGTACAGCAAACCCCTGACAGGTATCCCCGGCGAGCGGGTATGCCGGCCAAGCGCCCTTTATGATGGGTCTTGTGAATTGGAAATGATCTGGCCGTTTTCGATCTCCCAGATCGTGCACTTTTTTAAGAAGGCAGACGGGAAGAGATTGAGATCAGTGGTCGTCAGTATGGCTTGCTCTACGCTGGGCAGGTAGTCCAGCAGCTGCTGGCGGCGCTCCGAATCCAGCTCGGCCAGGACCTCGTCGAGCAGGAAGACCGGGGAGGCGTGCGCGGACTGGCGCACCCATTCGACCTCAGCGATCTTCAACGCCAGCAGAGCGGTGCGAATCTGCCCGCGAGACCCATAATCCTCGAGATCGATCCCGTTGCTCAGGAATTTCAGATCATCCCGGTGCGGACCCATGGCAGTGCTGCCTCGCCTGATGTCATCGCGGTGATGATGATGAAGCGCAGCAAGGAAGGACGACTTGATCTCGTCCATGCCTGGAAGCTGCTGCTTAGCGGAGAGTGACGGGAACAGCGCTTGTTGCTGGGTGGACTCCAAGACGTAATCAAAACCTGGTCTGTAGTGGAGCCTCAGGATATCCTGTCCGGCGGTCAGGTGCCTGTGAATACCGCTGACGATGCCTTCAAGCTCGCGAATCGTGCGCTGGCGGGCAGAGAGTATGACCGATCCGTGTTCGGCCAGCTGCTGGTCCCAGTACTCCAGCTGCACCGGATCGCCGTGAGTTTCAAAAAGTGTTTTCAGCAGGGCATTTCGCCGTTCGAGGGCTTTGGAATAATCCGCCAGAGAACGGGCGTAACCAGGCACGACCGGTGAGATGGTCAGGTTCAGATAGCGGCGGCGCTCCTCCGGGCCTTCCTCGAGGATGCGCATCATTTGGGGGAGAAATATCACCGCGTTGAACGCGCCAATGGCGTTCTGCTGTGAACGTTTTGTGTCGTTGACCAGGATTTCCTTGCGCACGCGTCCGGAGGAGGGCAGGGCGGTTTCACGAATGATGCGCACTTCCAGTTTCTGAGGTTTGTGATCGGCCTGCACCTGGGCGATCAGGCGCGCCACGGCAAGCGTGCTAGTTGGCAGTGTGAAATTGATCAGCTGCCGGTCGGATTGGGCATGAAAGGAGGTGAACGTGGAAAGGTAGTAAACGGCTTCCAGAATGCTGGTCTTTCCCTGAGCGTTGCGTCCCTTGATCAGCAGGATCCCTTCAGGAAGCGCAGCTTCAAGTCGGGCAAAGGAGCGGAAATTTGTCAGGGAAAGATGGGAGATCTGCATGGACAAAAGGCGAATCAGGTTTTGGCGTCCAGTTCGATCTCTTCCTCTTTACTGGGCTTCCAGATGCGGACGGCGCGGTCGATGTAGACGATCCCGTCGAGGTGATCGAGCTCGTGCTGGAAGATGCGCGCCAGCCAGTCTTTGGCTTTTGTTTTCACAGGTTTTCCCTGCAGGTTCTGATACTTGATCACGGCGTGCGTGAAGCGCTCGACCTCGCCGGCATAACCCGGGACGGAGAGGCACCCCTCGAAACCCGGCACTGTATCATCGCTGGGAAAAGAAATCTCAGGGTTGATCACCACGTATAATTTTTTCGGTTTACTTTCGTCTTCATCACCGTATTCGATGACTGCTAGGCGTTTGGAAACACCGACCTGGGGAGCGGCCAGTCCTACCCCGGGCGCTTCGCGCATGGTTTCCACCATGTCCGAGACGAGCTTCTTCAGGTCATCATCAAAGTTTTCCACCTTGTGCGCCTTGCGGCGCAGAACGGGGTCAGGCAAATAGACAATGGGAAGAATGGTCATTGGCGGAACCTTTTCTAAGGTAACAATTTTACTCGTTTTTCGTTTGCGGTGAATTATCCTGTCTTGCAGTGGTGATCTGGTGATAGGCTTTGATCCACTCCACCATGCGGTCAGATTCGGCCTGCAGCAGAGTATTTTTTTCTTTTTGGTTGATCCTCATGAACTGGGCGAAAAGCTCCTGCTGAACCTGGGAGGGATTATGGACATCATCAAAAGTAAGATCAGCGTCACCCACGCGGATGTACACCGTTCCAAAATTCAACAGCAGCCCGAAGACGCCTTTTCGTTTGTATTCAATGGTTTGAATATTGCGGATCGGCGCGGTCCGCTTTTCTTCGTGCCCCAGGGGTTTTCGGTTGATGTCAATGAGCTGGTCATCGGTGATAATGTACTGGTCGTTGCGCCAGTCCAGGAACTGGTATACCAGTCCGGTAAAACCGGACAGTGACAGGATCAGCCCGATGGTCAAACTCCAATCCGTCGAGAACGTGCTCAGCTTTCCCTGCGCGTAAAGGATCAACAGCGCCATCCCTGCACCAAAAATGAGTAATGGTAGAGCCACCTTTCTGAATAAGATGAACCAGTGGGTGCGGTAGATGATGGAATCGGAAGTGATCTCTTTCAGGGCGAAAAAACGTTTGCCTGTGCGTGGGGAGTCGGGTGTCAGCATTTCAACAACTGATGTGCTTTGATCCGTGCGATTCGCCTGCCTTTGAGCGATGTGTTCCTGCAGGACCTTTTCGTACTCTGCACGGGAACGAACCGAAGACATCCTTTTCTGCCTGGAAATG
>CAZCHK010000113.1:0-4553 GCA_964498605.1 uncultured Anaerolineaceae bacterium
GGCGGGGAAGCCCGTGCCTTGAGCCGGATTGACGGCGAGATCAACAGCATGGAGTGGGCGCCGGATGGAAAGACACTGCTGTGCGCCGTGCGTAAGTTTGACCCCGAGGAACTGGAACGCCAGCGCGATGAGCAGAAGATAAAACTTGGCGTGGTCTTGCGCAGGTATGACCGCCTGTTCTACAAACTGGACGGGTACGGTTACCTGGCGCACGAGCGCACGCACCTCTGGCGCGTGGACGCCCGCACGGGCAAAGCTGTTCAATTGACCGATCACGCGGTTTACGACGAAGCGCAGCCATCCTGGACACCCGACGGTAGATGGATCGTGTTCTCTTCCAATCGCACCCCCGACCCGGACATGACCTTCGACCGGCAGGATGTGTATGTCATTCCTGCCAGAGGAGGGGAGATGCGCCAGGTGACGACGATGGTCGGCGAGAAACGCTGGCCGGTCACTTCTCCGGATGGCAGGTGGATTGCTTTCTTTGGGCATGAAGGCGAAGGGAACGACTGGAAGAACTCACGCCTTTATGTTGTTCCCTTCGACGGCAGCGCCGCGCCGCGTGACCTGACCGGCAGGTATGACATCCACGTGCATTCATGGACCATCAACGACCTGGTCAACCCGGAATGCATGGCGCCCGTTTGGTCGGTTGATTCCAAAAGGCTCTTCTTCCAGGTGGTCAAACACGGCGCCACGCTGTTGATGTCCATTGACATCGACGGGAAAAATCTCTCGCCGATCATCGAGCGGCAGGGCGTTGTGGGCAGCTTCTGCATGGATCGTTCTCGAAGCAAGGTAGCTTATTTCTTCGGCACGATGAGCGATCCCAACCAGGTTCATGTACTCGATCTGGCGAGCGGAGCGGACCGGCAGCTGACCGCGTTCAATAAAAATATCCTGGGCAAAGCAGATATCGGGAGCGTGCGCGAGGTGTGGTACAAAGGCGCGGACGGCAACGACCTGCAGGGGTGGATCATGACCCCGCCGGGTTTTAACCCCGCCAGGCAGTACCCCGCCATTTTGGAGATCCACGGCGGACCGCTGACCCAGTACGGCTTCTACTTCATGCACGAGTTTTACTACCTGGCCTCCAAGGGCTACGTGGTCTGCTTCACCAACCCGCGCGGAGGCAGGGGGTACGGCGAGAAACACGCCGGGGCCATCCACGGCGATTGGGGCAGGCACGATTACGCCGACCTGATGGCCTGGACGGATCGGGTCGAGAAGGAGCCCTATATCGATAAGACCCGCCTGGGCGTGACGGGCGGCAGTTACGGCGGTTACATGACGCTCTGGATTGTCGGGCACACCCAGCGCTTCAGGGCTGCCGTGGCCATGCGCTGCGTGAGTAACTTTATCAGCCAGTGGGGCTCATCGGACTTCAACTGGAGCTTTGAGCTGGAATTACGCGGCAAACCGCCATTTGAGGACCTGCAGTATTTCTGGGATCATTCACCCATGAAGTACATTGGCAACGTTAAAACCCCGACCAAGGTCATTCATAATGAGAACGACCTGCGCTGCCCTATCGAGCAGGGGGAGCAGGTCTTCGTGGCGCTCAAACGCCTGGGCGTGGACACGCAGTTTGTGCGCTTTCCAGATGAATTTCACGGCCTTTCTCGCAACGGGCGCACCGACCGGCGCGTCGCGCGGCTGCATGCCATCCTGGAGTGGTTCGAGAAGTACCTCAAAGAATAGGTCGCTATGTCACAACCATCGCAGACCCCACCTGTACAAAAGAGGGGCTTCCGCCGCCTGATCGAGTTCTTTGGCTTGCGACGCAGCATGGTGGCCGTGCTCGCCATGGCCATACTCGTCGGGATGGGCGAGAAAATGGCAGAGCGCTTCCTGCCGATCTACCTGATCGCCCTGGGCGGCGGCAGCCTATCTATCGGGATGCTCAACGGCATCGATAACCTGCTCTCCGCCCTGTATTCCTTTCCGGGTGGTTACCTGAGCGACAAACTGGGTTTCAAGAGAGCCCTGCTGATTTTCAACCTGATCTCCATGCTGGGCTACCTGATTGTCATCCTGGTTCCCACCTGGCCGGCTGTGATCGTCGGGGCTGTCTTCTTCATTTCCTGGACAGCCATCTCGCTGCCAGCCACGATGAGCCTGGTTTCTTCTGTGCTTCCACGCCACAAGCGCACGATGGGTGTGACCATGCACTCGCTGGTCCGGCGCGTACCCATGGCGCTGGGGCCGGTGATTGGCGGGTTGCTCATCACCTGGTTCGGCGAGCAGACCGGGATTCGACTGGCATTCATTGTCGCGATGGTGCTGGGAGTGATCGCCCTGATTATCCAGCAGGTGTGGATCCAGGATAAATCTGAGGATAAAAAGGAAGCCACACTCAATCCTCTGCGCCTGCTCAGGTTCATGACTCCGGACCTGCGCAACTTGCTGATCTCGGATATTCTGGTGCGCTTCTGCGAGCAGATACCGTATGCTTTCGTGGTGGTGTGGGCGTTGAAGAACAACGCGGTCACGCCGGTCCAGTTTGGTATTTTGACCACCATTGAAATGGTTACCGCCATGTTGATCTACATTCCCATTGCCTACCTGGCGGACCGCTCCTCCAAGAAACCCTTTGTCATCATCACCTTCGGTTTCTTCACCCTGTTTCCCCTCGCGCTCATTTTTGCCAGATCATTTGCTGCGCTGATCCCGGTCTTCATCCTGCGCGGATTGAAGGAGTTTGGCGAGCCCACACGCAAGGCGCTCATCATGGATCTGGCCCCCGAGGAGAAAAAAGCAGGCATGTTCGGGTTGTATTATCTGATCCGAGATGTCATTGTGTCCCTGGCGGCGTTCGGGGGGGCTTTTCTGTGGGATCTTTCCCCGCAGACGAATTTCCTGACAGCGGTTGGATTTGGTTTGATCGGAACGCTGTATTTCGCCCTCTTCGGCCGCGACCTCGGTTCAGCGCGCACAGAGGTGCAGTAGATATCAATTACGCATGCTGCAGGAGCTCAAAGATGGGCTCGAAGCGCCCCACTTCGATCCCGCGCCAGTTGTACTGAGGTCTTGCGGCAAATTTACTCAGTGCTGCGGTCTGTTGCGGAGTGAGGGCGTGCAGCTGTTTGAGGGTTTCCATGACCACGATCGGGCGAACGCGTCCCTCGTTCGTTTCCGCGCCCGGGCGGAATTTGCCACCGATGTCCCCGTCACCGATCTTGATCGCGATGCCAAGCGCGGGAGCGTCCGAGGCTATCCCCCCCGACCTGATGCCCAACGCCAGGAAACCTTCCGCGCCGGCTTTGACGATGATGCCACCGTTCGCCTCCCGCATGATTTCACTGTCGAGCATTCCCGCACCCGCCACCATCTCAGGGTGCTGCGTCATTGCCCGGGTAATCTTGCGGCAGGCTTCCTCCCTCTTTTTGGCCAACCCTTGTGGATCCACCAAGCGGGCAAACCCCATCGCAGAATTCTGAAGCGGCACCGCAAAAACCGGTGCTGAGCAGCCGTCGGTGCCAAGCTGGATCTGCTCCGGCTGGATATCCACCATTTCACTGAAGGCTTTCAGGATCACCTGCTGCACGGGATTTTGCATCTCCAGGTAGGTTTCGGTTGGCGCGCCGAGCATCCTTGCCAGCGCCAGCATCCCCGTGTGCTTGCCGGAGCAGTTGTGGCGCAGGGGAGTCGGCTCCTCGCCGTTCAGCAGCAGGGCTTTGGCGGTGGGCTTGTGATAGGGAGGGTGAACGCCGCACTGCAGTTCGGATTCGCGGATGCCGATTTTGCTGTGAATACCGCGCAGGACCGCCACGTGCTCGTCTGTGCCGCTGTGCGAGGCGCACATGATCGCCAGCTCCCTGTCCGTTAGCCCGAACTTTTCCACCCCGCCTATCTCCACAAAAGGGATAATCTGAAAAGGTTTGGCAGACGAGCGCAGGAATGTCACCAGGCATGGGTCACCGTAGGAATAGTGCAACTTCCCCGATCGGTCCGTTACGGCGATAGCGCCGTTGTGCACGCATTCCATCACGGACCCGCGATAGACTGCCAGAATGGGAAGAAAAGGGTTTGGAATCATGGATTTTCCTGATCGTGGATTGAAGTGATTGTACCACTGGCAGCCTGCTGGTACATGCATGGGGGCGACGGACCGCAAGACGCGCGAGTTTCTTACAGGGTTAAAAATTTCAGGACCCGGATTTCCGGGTCCTGAAATATGCATGTTACATTCCGGCTATCCAGGCGATGCCAACGGTACCCGGGCCGACATGGGCCCCGATCACCGGGCTCAGTTCGGACACAAAGGTTTCCACCGGATGAAATTCGTTCTTGCATTGCAGCAGCAGCTTTGTTGCGTCTGCTTCATCCATGGCGTGCATCACAGCGATATGCATAGGGTTTTGGCTGGCAATCCTATCTTTTGCCAGTTCGATCATTTTTTCGATCGCCTTGGGCTTGGAAACCGCAGAGCCGGCCTGCGCGTTGGCGCCGTTGTTAATCGTGAGAATGGGCTTGATGTTCAGCGCTGTCCCCAGCAGATTCCTGGCGGCACCGATCCTGCCACCCAGGTGTAAGTACTTCAAGGTATC
>CAZCHK010000114.1:0-4471 GCA_964498605.1 uncultured Anaerolineaceae bacterium
TTCCTCTCCCAGCTCGTGAACGGTGACCACATTGGGGTGCTCCAGCGCAGCCAGGCTGCGAGCTTCATTGCGGAATTTTTCCACGACTTGTAGATCAAACATCAGCTGTGGATGCAGAACCTTAACTGCAACAGTTCGCCCAAGGGTTGTATCCACTGCCTTATAGACTGTGCCGAAACCACCCTCGCCGATCTTTTCCTGGAGTTCATATTTGCCCAGCTTCACACTATCACCTCGGTTGCAACAATTATTTATTTACTCACCGCTTGATCTTCTGATCCGCGCCGCACACCGGGCAAACCGGTTCGCCGTTCAACTGGTGACCGCACTTGGCGCACTTGGTGACAGGTTTCTTGTTTCGCCGCTTTAGCAGTCGCAGCACACCCACACCTGCCAGCACCAGCACCGTGATGATCAGCGCGATCACTAAGCCCAGCCGATTATCATGCGTATTCTCGACCGGTGACTCACCTTCATTTGTCTCCGAGGCATCCGTGACCAGAGCGGGTTCTTCCTCCTGCGCCAGCTCCTCTGTGTCAAGCTGGATCGTGCGAATACCCTGCGTGGAAGTCCAGGTCTTCCCTCCCGCGCTGACGGATAACTGGAGCGAATGCTCCGCCCCATCCGATGGCAGCTGTGAGGTGTAGGTCGCGCGGTAGATCGTTTTCAGCAGGGCGGCCATTTCCTGGAACAGGTCCGCCAGTTCGGCAGATCCGGGAGCGCCTTTGTAGACCCCTCCTGTCTGCCCAGCAGCTTCCAGTAGATATGTTTCATCAATATCATTTCCCAGCCCGATCGCAAAGATGGGTATGTTGTGTTCTCGCGCCAGCTCGATCGGAGCCGCCCGGTTTCCAATGTCCGCCGGGTCATTTTTGCCGTCAGACAGCAGCAGCACGGCGCGGTGACCTTGCGGCAGATTGGCGGTCATGCGCACCGCTTTTTCCAGCGCGTTGTACAGCTCCGTGCCGCCCTGCGCCTTCACAGCGTCCAGCAGGTCATACACGGGCGTAAGGTCGTGGCTAAAGTCAGCCTCGCGTTCAAAGTTCATCACCGCCGGGTCGGGGTTGACCCCATCTGAAAAAGCGATCAACCCTGCCTGGTCTTCATCATCCAAACGCGCCAGGAGTTGTTTGGCAGCCGAGGTGGCCAGTCCAAGGTCCTCTCCGCTCATCGACCCGGATACATCCAGCACCAGCATCACCGCCACATCGGCGTCCGTTTGCAGGCTGAGCGAATCGGGGTGGAACGGGCTGCCGCCATCCTCCCGCAGCGTCACATCGCTGGCGGTCAGATCGGGAAGAGGCAGGCCGTTCTCGTCCCACAGGCTGAAGGTCATTTCCACTTCAGGAAAACCGCTCTGGTCGAAGGTGTGGATTACCGGGCTGCCCGCGGCAGGCGCCTGGGCTGCCATCAATAGCAGGCAACCCAGGATCGCGAATCGAAGCAATGTATAGTGTTTCATATCCCATCCTTTGCCGGAACGGCTTTACTTGACATCTTTGAATTCATTGTTGCAGTACATGCAGAAGCGCGCGTCCACGCTGACCTGCCTGCCGCAGCTTGGGCAGGTCTTGGTCTCGCCTTCCAGCATGTTCCCCAGCGGTGCGCGGACCGCGCCGCCAGCACCGGTCAGGATCACCGGCGTTCCTCCCCCGCGGGCGTACGCCATGCTCACATCGCGGATGTCGTCCATGCCGCGGCCTGAGATGCGCTCCATGCGGTCGAGGGCGTCCTTCTGCAGCTCCTGCAGGTTCTTCACGTGCCCCTGGCTTTCAAGGAGCAGTTTCTCGTACATCTCGCGCTCGCGCTCGGTCGCCTTGCCGGAGGCGATGGCGCGGTATTTTTCTTCAAAGATGGAGGCCAGCTGCGGATTCTTCTCGGCGGCCATCGCCAGGATCTGCTCCTCGCTCATGTCCTTCAGTATCTCGGAGCGCTTCAGATCCTGCAGGATGCGCCCCTGTTCCAGCGGGGAAGCGGCGATCAGAACCTCGATGGACTGCCCGGCCAGCTTGTCGATGCGCTGCATCTCAAAATCGTGCTTCATGCGCTCGCGCACCATCTCGATGTCCAGTTCTCCACGGGCCTGGTCCAGGCGCATCTTGAGGGCGTGTTCCTCGCGTGCGAAATCCTCCTCCATGCGCTTGTGCTTCATCGGCCAGAGCAGTTCCTCCTGGGCGCGCTTCGCCAGCGCCAGGTCATCCGCGTCTTCCTGGTTTTCCAGTTCGCGCAGCTTGCTTCTGTGCTCGATCTCGGCGTCATCAAACGCTTTCTTCCTGCGCAGCTCGAACTCCCATTCCTGGGAGGAGATGGAGTAGCCGTTCTCCGCGCGGCGGCGCGCCATTTCCAGCTCGAAATCCATCTGCTCGCGCTCGATGTCCGTGCGCAGTTTCAGCTCGGCGGAGCGGATTTCAAGCTGCTGCTGCATGTCGTTCTTTGCCAGCAGGTGCGCCCGGGCGCGCTGGTGGTCCTCGGCGTTTTCCTTCCAGGTACGCTGGAGTTCCTGGCGGTCCCTCTCGGCCAGCAGTTTGTCGCGGTCCACGCTGTCCATGAACTTGCGGAAGTCTTCCTCGCTTTTCACGTCGTTCAGCTTATCGCTCAGCAGTGCCTGGCGCATGCGCTGGTGCACATCCACGCGGCGCTCCTCCATTTCAACCTTGGCGGAGTCCTCGGCCACTGCCTGCAGGTCAAGCGTCTTCTGCACTTCCAGCCAGCGCTGCTTGCCGTCCACCTCGGCTTTGCCTTCCTCAACCATCAGGCTGTACTTGCCGCGGATGGCTTTGCCTTTCTCGTGCGCTTCCAGGTCCATGGTCAGGGTGCGGACCTGCAGCACCTTGAGACCCAGCTGGGTCAAGGTCGTGCGCAGTCCATCATCGATGGCCAGTTCGAGCTCTTCGCGGGTCTTGCTGTTCTCGACCAGGCTCTGCAGCGTGTGCGTTCGCAGGTAGCCATCCACCGCTGAAACGATCTCGGGTTCAAGATAGGCGGCCAGGTCGCCGATGGAATAGCGCTCGCGGTTGCGAAGCCCGTTCAGCAGGAACTTGGCCGCGTCATGCACCTCGATCTGCGTCCCGACGCTCAGGCTGATCGGCAGGGGGTCGGAAGTGAAGCGGTTCTGCAGGCTGAAGCGCAGCTCGGTCGGCGAGACGTCCACCAGCAGCGCCACGCCGGTCTCGGGGATGCCGGTGGTGAACCAGTTGGCGATCTTCTGCCCGACAGTGTCTACCGTGTACAGCCCGGGCGGCAGAATGCCCTGCGCTTCCCCGCGCGAGACGATCATCGCCTGCGTGCCGGGGTCCACGATCAAACCGTGCTGGAAGGCTCCCGGCAGGTTCCTGGGTTCAATCCGCACGGCAAAATCGCCATCCCGGCGCGCCCAGTGGTTACCGCGAGTTTCCGCCTGGGCCGTTGCCTCCATCGGGCGTCCGCACTTCTTGCAGAACTTGGCGTTGAGCGGGTTCTCGGTTTTGCACTCGCCGCAGACCAGTCCACCAGCTCCCGACAGGGCGGTTCCGCAGGATTCGCAGTACTTCGCGTCGTTCTTGTTGACCTTCTGGCAATTCAGGCATTTCTTTCCAAAGATACTCATTTCTTCCTCCTCAGGTGTTCTTTACCGCAGGATGCGCGAGCGGTTGGCCAGCGCGTCTTCCAGGCGGTTCAGGTGATTTTCCAGCTTTTTCAGGTCGAGATCGGAAAAGGAATCCGCCGCGCTCAGCCGAATCTTTTCAGCCAGCTGCGCGAATGTCTTTCCGATCCCCAGGATATTTTCCTCTCCGGACACGATCCTCTGCCAGTCCTCGGCAGACAGGTTGATGCCCTCCTGGTAGGGTGGTTTGCCAAAGCGCGGATCGCGGGCCTTCTCCGCTACCTCCGCGATTCGTTTCTCGAACGCCCGCACCTTCACTGCCGCCTTTTCATCACCCTGGCGGTAGATCTTCTGGCGCAGCTCACTGAGCACTGCTTCGCTGTGGCTGAGCTCACTGCCTACCTGGGAGCGCACCAGTTCATCCAGGCGGGTGCTGTCCTCGCGGATGACCAGGTCGACATTCGCGTGTGCTGCCGCCCTGCGCGAGGTTTCCACGCGCACCTCCTGTTTTTCCACGACGCCTTTCAGTGTCGCCATGGTCATCGAGAAGATGACCGTCCAGACGCCGATCAGGAAGCTGAGGGCGGGCGAGCTGGTCAGGTCGGGGACAAAGCGGTTGAGCAGGTAGGTGACGAGGATGCCGATCAGGATCATGGTCACGATCCAGAATATCTGGCGCCTGCGCCAGGTTTGCATGGCCTTGTCGGGGGTGACCTTTGCAGGGCTTGCGGTGGGGGCGGCGATCTTCTCCAGCAGCCAGGTACGGCTGGAAAGCGGTGTGGACGATGGCTGCGTCTGAGTGTCGATCTCGGCCTGCATGGCGCGCTGGATCAGGCGGTCCTCGCTCCTGCGGAAGGTGAGGGCAGGGATGGAGAATACCTGCAGCCC
>CAZCHK010000115.1:0-4437 GCA_964498605.1 uncultured Anaerolineaceae bacterium
GGGATAATGATGCGCCGCACGCCGATTCTTTTACTGACCCAGTTGATCAAAGGCCTCGAGAGCAGCATGCAGACAGCGTAGATCCAGAAGAAAAGAGATATGTCCGGAATGTTCTTCGAGGCGGCATAGGGTGAAAGGAACGTAAGAATCGCGGCGTAATCAAATGCCAGAAAAAAGAGCACTGCAGAAGCCGGGAAAGCAGATTTCTCAATCAAACGATCGATAATCCGGGCAGCCCCCCCGCGCCTCGCTTCGAGAAGTTGACCGTCTGTGGTTTGCCGATCATCCTTCTGAGAGGAGTCGTGTTGCTGCGAAGGTCGTAAAGCAGCACCCAGAAGCAGGCCTGCCGTGCACAGGATGAGCGCCACCAGCGCCAGGATACCAAAATGGGCCGTTGCCATCAGCCACAGGCCAATGGCGGGTCCGATGGCGGAGGTCAGGCTGCTGACCACCCCGGAATAGCCCAGTCCCTCAGCGCGGCGCCGGGGAGGGACGATGTCGGCGAAAATCGTGGCGATAGCGGTGGTTTGCAGCCCAAACCCAACACCTTGCAGCACACGCAGTACCCCTATCAGCGTCGTGCCTGGCTGCAGGTAGTACCCGATGCACGGCACCAGCACCAGCCCAAAACCGACCAGCAGGACGGGCTTTCGGCCAATGTGATCGATCAGGTAGCCGGCAAACGGCCGGACGAGCAGGACCGAAAAGGTGAACAGCGTGACCATCAGCCCGGCTTCTGCGGGTGATCCACCGCGCGATTGGATGAACAGCGGCAGCGTGGCCACCAGCATGCTGGTGATGGTATTCGAACTGAGGGTCAGGAAAAGAGACGCGATGTAGGAGAATGTCCACAGCCTCTCCCTGTGGAAAGGTGTTATTGGAGAAGCGGTCATGTGGATACTTTAAACCTTTTGAGGATCATAGATCACCCGGGCTTGATTGTACTGCCAAAGTAATCCCTGACCGGCAAAGGTTTTCATGGGCTCTCCCCTGCCCGGATCTAAAATGACCTGTCGGCAGCATTCGATCAGTTCATCCAGGATGTCGGTGCCAAGCGGCGTGGGTTCGTGACCCGGAAAGATGCGCGTAAATTCCACCGCCCTGCTCTGCAACCTGCGCAGCGCCTGGTAGTAATCCTGTAAAGGCAGCGAGTGTTCGAGGTATAACCAGACTGGGGTGGCTACAATAGCGTCCCCCGAAAAGAGGTGCTTCTCGGCGGAGTTTAACAACCCGATTGAACCGGGTGTGTGACCGGGAATTCCGACCACCTCGTACACCCTGCCACCCAGATCGATGCGCTGCCCTACTTCAAGATGTCGAACGCGGTAAGATCGGTCGGGTACCAGGGCTGAGATCAGCCGGTCGGCGTCACCGCCTGCTGCCCGGCAGGCAGCCTGGATGTCCTGCGCGCGGTAAGCGCGGCTGGCCATGCGCTGCATGATGGGGATATCCGCAGGCGATATCCGTACTTCCGGAAAGGCAGCGTTCCCACCGGCGTGATCGGGATGCCCGTGCGTGTTGACAACCATAACCGGCAGGTCGGTCATCCCTTTGACCAGCGCGCTCAGATCGCCTATACCCAGGCCGGTATCCACCAGCAAGGCAGAAGTTTGTCCAACAACAAGGTACATCAGGTCGTTGGAAGCGCCATCCATCGCCCAGATGTTCTCGCCCACCGATCTGGTTCGAAACCGCTGCGCTGGAGTCATCTACGAACTCTACTTTGCAAACACCGCATCCAGGAAATCCAGCACCCGCTTTACGTTCTGTGGGGTTTCAAAGGCAGGATCGGCATGGAAGACACCCTCGAGGATCTCGAGGGAGACCTTGTCCTTACCCGCGACGCGCTCAAGCTGCGCGGCAAAGCGCATGGACTGCTCCACCGGCACAAGCTGGTCGCACGAGCCGTGCTGGATCAGAAAAGGCGGAACATTCATCGTGATGTAGGACATCGGGCTGGCAAAGCGCACCATGTGGGGGACATCGGTAATCAGCCTCCCTACCAATCTTGATTCAGGCGAATCAGGTGCCGAGTGATCCGGCACGCCGCTGCCGCTCGCTTTCAACTCGTCATCCATGGTGAGAAAGCTCTCATTGGGGCCGTACCAGACAACCACCGCCTGCACCGCGGAGGAAGCGGAAGGATTTCCCATTGCCGGGTCCTCCATGCCTTTGATCCCGGCGCTGGTTCCCAGCAAAGCGCTCAGGTGTCCTCCTGCTGAACCACCCCAGGCGGCAATGCGGTTGGCATCAAAATGGTATTTTTCGGCGTGCGCGCGAATAAAACGTATGGCTGCCTTGCAATCGTAGATCTGGGCGGGAAAAATGGCTTCGTGGCTGAGACGGTAATTGATACACGCCACCGCGTAACCCCGCTTGAGACCTTCCAGCATGGGTAGCTGCTGCGCGTCCGCCTTATCTCCAAGCATCCAGGCGCCGCCATGGATGGAGGCGATGACGGGAAAGGGTCCATCCCCTTCGTCCGGCAGGTAGATGTCCAGCTGCTGCGCGGGAGATTCCCCCGCGTACGCCAGGTCCAACCATTTGCGCCTGTATACCGAGCGGTCCATCAAAGGCGGTGGACCGGGAGGAAAATCCAGGGGCGAGAACCTGCCATCCACCGCGCCAAAGGGAGTCATGCCGCCCTGCAACGGGGGTTTTGCCTCTCCAAGCGGCGGCTGATTACCAGGGATTTTTTGATCGTTACCAGGAATGTGCGTCATTTCAGGCATTGGAAACCTCCTCGCTGCCTACACCCTTTTTCAAATACTTGCGGATGCGCACCGCGATCCGCGGACGGTTTTTAATGGCGTCAAACGCGATAGCCGCCAGCAGGATCAGGCCGTTGACCGCGTACTGCAGATAGCTGCCCATGTGCGCCAGCATCATGCCGTTGTTGATGATCTGCATGACGAAGATACCCGCGACAAGCCCGAACACGTTTCCTTTGCCCCCCATAAAACTGATGCCACCGATGATCGCCGCGGTCAGACACACGAATTCCGTTCCCGGGCCGGTGATAGCACTGGTCATATTTTGCTGCGCAAGCATGTCAAGGGCAGCAATGGCAAAGATGGCGCCGCAGATACCATAGCACAGGATTTGCACAAGGTCGATATTGATGCCCGACAGGCGTGAACATTCCCGGTTTCCACCAACCGCAAGCACATCCCGTCCGAAGTGCGTTTTATTCAGAACCACCCAGGAAATCACGATGATCACCAGGGCGATGTACACATCCACTGGCAGGCCAAACCACTTGGTTTTGTATATCCACCGGAAAGCATCCGGCATGCCGGAAAAACTCTTGGATTCGGTCAAGGCGTACACGATTCCCTTGAACACCATGCTGGTGGCAAGCGTCACAATCAGGGGGAACAATTTGAGCTTCGCCGTGATCACGCCGTTGATGGTACCCATGATGAATCCCAGCGCGGCTCCGATGGGAAACACAGCCCAGGCCGGGAAATTCATTGATTTCATCAAGATCGCAGCGATGCAGCTCACCATGGCCATTTGGAAACCAACAGACAGGTCAATGCCTCCGCTGATCATGACAAAACAGATGCCCATACCCGCGATCAGATAGTATGTGCTTCCGGTGAGAAGGTTTTTCAAGTTGTTCACGGTTAAAAATGTCGGGTTTAATATCGTAAACATGATGATCAGCGCGGCCAATATGATGTAAACCGTGCCCTCCCGATAAGCGTACAGGGCGGCATTTTTCAGTTTTTGAGCAAAACTCGCATTGTTCATTTACATACTCTCCTTAGCCATGCCCGACGCAAGCCGCAGCACTGCTTCCTGTGAAAATTCTGTTTTTGATATTTCATCCGCCACCATGCCTTCATGCAGTACGACAATGCGATCGGACATCCCCAGCAGCTCTTCCATTTCCGATGAAATCATGATGATGGCCTTACCCTGAGTTGCCATGGTATTCATGAGGAGGTATATCTCCTGCTTGGATCCCACATCAATTCCCTTGGTCGGTTCATCAAAAATTACGACTTCCAGGTCGGCTGCCAGCGTTTTGGATAGTACGACCTTTTGCTGGTTGCCTCCTGAAAGATTGATGACCATTTGCTTGATGGACGGGATGCGGATATCCAGCAGCTGGCGGAAATATTCTGCGCTTTCCCTGCGCTTCTTTTCATTGATCAATCCGAAACGGCATAGTTTGTTCAAATTTATGAGCGTGGTGTTGAACACCACTGTGTTAAACAATATACAGCCCTGCTCCTTGCGGTTCTCCGGGATCAACCCGATCCCCATATGGATCGCGTCGGCAGGAGACTTGATATTTTTATTTTCGCCATGGACGATGATTGCGCCACTGGCAGCTTTGCGATATCCAGCGATCAGCTGCGCTGTTTCCGTCCGACCAGAACCTACCAATCCGGCCAAGCCGAGGATCTCCCCGCGGCGCAGCTCAAA
>CAZCHK010000116.1:0-4326 GCA_964498605.1 uncultured Anaerolineaceae bacterium
GAGAAAACCGGAAACCAGCGGCACGCGCTCCCCGTACTTGTCCGAGATCTTTCCGGCCAGGATGGGGATGAAGATCACCGCGATGGAGTTGATCGAGCCCATCAGGCCGATCTGCTCGATGGTTAGCATGCCAACCTTTTCCATGTAGAGCGGCTGCAGCTCTCCTGAAAGGCGGAAAGCCACGTCGCTGATGCCGTCTGAGACCAGCAGCCAGGTCAGGATGCCCCCGGCAAACAGCATCCCCAGCATGGTTTTGATGGATGAACCAAAATTCATGATCGAAACCGTTTTGATCTCCTGTGGATGGGCTTTCTGGGTCTTGACCGCCATCCAGATGCGCAGCAGCGCGGCAGCCGTGTAGAAACCGCCAGCCACGAGCAGCATCAGCTTGAAGCTCAACTGCTCGTTGGTGCTCAAACGGGCTGCCAGGAACCCCCCCAGCGGCGGACCGATGATGCCGGTGATCTGGTAGATACTGCCCGTGATACCGTAGATCCTCCCACGGGTTTCCTCAGTGGAGTTTTCAGCAATGAAGGCGCCTGAGCTGGGACCCACCATGGCGAAAGGGATCTGGTAGACGATCAGCGCGGCGATCATCCACTGCCAGGTTGGCGCGAGGACCAGGCAGATGAATCCAATGATCCCGCCCACGCTGCCGATGGCGATGGCGCGCAGCCGCCCGATGCGGTCTGAGATGTAACCCCCGAACACCTGCAGCAGCAGGATGGCGACGCCCGTGACGGTGAAGACCAGACCGACCTGTCCGATGTCCGCGCCGAGCCGGGTGAGATAGATGCCCATCAGCATGGGCGACATTGAACCGGCAATGTTTGCCAGCACCATGGCGACCATGAACCACCACATCAGCGGGGAGATCAAGCGCGCCTTAGGCGCGGGGAGAGGGGTATTTTGTGTACTCATGGCGATCCTTCCTGATTTCCAGAAAGCAAGTTTACTCTGCCTGGATTAAGTGCAGATTAAGCCCGCTAATTCATATACGCAGAGGAAGGTTTCTGGTAGCGCTGAAAAGAAGCGTTAGCTGATATAAAAAAACACCCATTGTGCGGAATGAGTGTCGTGCCACAGTATTTTACAAAAATTGTGCTTATTTAACTTTCAGGTCTTTCAGGATCGCGCTGATCTCCGCGCAGGTTCGGACAACTTCTTGGCCGATATCCATGATGCTCTCATACGTCAGGCGGTAGGCGGGGCCGGCGATGGAAATCGAAGCGACGGGATACCTGTTGTTATCGAAAACGGGCGCGGCGATCGCGTTGATCCCGTCCTCGTATTCTTGCATGGATACTGCGAAGCCATTTTTCCGCGTGACGCTCGCATTCTGCAGAAAGGATTCCGGCGTCTGCAGGGTGGTGGAAGTGTATTTGGGCATGCCCCTGGCAAGAAGTTCGAGCGTCTGCTCTTGGGGGAGGAAGGCCAGGATGGACTTGCCTGAGGCGGTGCTGAAGGCAGGCAGGCGCATGCCGGGCGTGGCGGCGATCTTCACCCGCTGCGGACCTTCGATCACGTCGACGTAAACCACATCCGTCCCGTCCATTATGGCCAGGTTGACATTTTCCCGGTATTGATCGCTCAGCTTGTGCAAATAATTGTGCGCCAGGCGCCTGAGGTCGTTACGTTCCAGCGTCAGGTATGCCATCTGCAGCAGGCGGATGCCAGCCTGGTAGCGCCCGCTGCGAAGATCCCTCTGTACGAAATTTCGGGCTTCCAGGGTTGCCAGCAGACGGTGGACGGTGCTTTTGTTCACCCCGATGCGCTCGGAGATCTCCGTCATGCTCAGTTCAGGCGTCTGAACCGTAAAACAGGCCAGCACGTCCAGGGCTCGATCCACGGCGCGAATTGATTCACTCATCAGCACATCCTCATTCTGGTTTCAGGCTATTAAACCTTAATCATACCAGCGCTTGTGAACTTCACCAATTTTTTAGATTGATTTGTTGGGAGGTTGTATTAGGACAGGAGCCGCTCAAGCTGCTGGCAGGAGTGTTCCTTGACCGTTTCATGCAGGCTTTGTCCATGCGCGTCCATCGTCACTACCGCGGGAAAATCTTCCACCTGGATCACCCACATGGCTTCCGGCACGCCAAATTCCAGCTTGTGAACGCCAAGAACTTCTTTCACGGATTTCGCGATCAATGATGCCGCGCCTCCGATGGCGTGGAAATACACGGCGGGTTGTTCAGCGCAGGCAGCCAGAGTCTTTGCGCCCATCCCACCCTTGCCGATGACCCCGCTCAGGTTGAAATGCCGGATCACTTCATGCTGGTAGGGCTCCTCGCGGATGGAGGTGGTGGGACCCGCGGCGACAAAGTGGTAATTCCCGCTGTCCAGCCCTCCGACCACCGGTCCGCAGTGGTAGATCAGCCCTCGAGCAAGGATCGGCTTGAGCGCCGAATACGCGCGCTGGTCATCTTCGGAAGGCGTTGTGTTTTTAAGTATGAAACGATCCATCATCCACTTATGAGCCGCGTCCCGTCCCGTGATCAGCGTGCCCGTCAGCAGGATGGAATCACCCACGCGCAGATCGCGCACCTCCGTTTTTTCGAGTGGGATGGTTAATTTTTTGATCATGGTTTTCTCGCTTAATCGTACCTGACGGTTCCGCTTTCGATGGTCATTTTTCTGCGCCGGTAGGCCCAGCACATATAGGACACGCTCACGAAAAAGGACGCCGGCAGTCTGTGGGTGGTTGTGATGCGGGTCCCCAGGATGGTGGATTTTCCGCCAAATCCCATCGGGCCGATGCCGAGTTCGTTGCCCTCGCGTGTGATGCGCTCCTCCAGGGCTGCCAGATTCGGGTCGGGATTGGGCTCATCCAGTTTTCTCAGCAGCACCTCTTTGGAAGCCAGGTAGGAGCTGCCCCGGTCGCCTCCGATGGCGATGCCCAGGAAACCCGGGGAGCAGCCTTCACCCTGCGCCCTGCAGACGCCGTCCAGCACCACCCTGCGCACACCCTCCAGATCACGTCCAGCGTGCAGGCTGTCGTGGGGCAGGGAGTACTGTGCCCCGACATTCTCGCAGCCCCCGCCTTTGAGGATGAGTTCGATTATCAGGGCCTGGCCGTCCGTGCGCTCAAAATGGATGGTTGGGAAATACTTGTCACCCAGGTTGTTGCCCGTGTTATTTCCGCTGACCGGATCGACCGCGTTGGGGCGCAGGTAGGTCTTCCTGGTTGCCTCGGCGACCGCTGCCCTGATCTGGCTCTCCAGATCGGCTGTTTCCCATTCTGCGGGATGGCGCACGAAGAATAGGGGGGTACCTGTGTCCTGGCAGATCGGGGTGGAGTCTCTGCGGGTCATCTCCACGTTTTTTAGAATCGTCTCCAGTGCCTGGAACGCGGCCGAGCCTGGCTCTTCGTTTTCCTTCGCCTTGCGCAACCGGGACTCTATGTCGGCTGGCAGATCCGTGGAAGTTCTGCGGATGAGTTCAAGAATGTCATGGGTCAGGTCTTTCATGCTTCACCTTCGTGTTGTGCAAATCTTTTCTCCAGATTTCCTCGATACTGCGCGAGGTCGATCTTCACGCGCGCCACATCCGACTGCATGGCCGCGCCGGCAACCGCCGGGGCCTCCCACAGGCAGACGCGTTTGTCCAGAGGTTTTGGAACGATGTAGTCTCGACCAAATTCCAGGTGATCCAGGCCGTATGCCCGTAGAAGCTCTTTTGTGACCGGCTCTTTGGCCAGCCTGGACAGAGACAGCGAGGCGGCCAGCTTCATTTCTTCGTTGATTGTTTTAGCCCGCACATCCAGCGCGCCGCGAAAGATGAAAGGAAACCCCAGCACATTGTTGATCTGAGTGGGGTAATCCGATCTTCCTGTTCCGATGATGGCGTCTGGACGGGTTCGCCTGGCCAGGTCATAAGGGATCTCCGGGTCGGGATTGGCCATGGGGAATATGATGGGATCGGCGGACATCCTTTTGAGCATGCCCGGTTTCACAATGTCCGCGGTGCTCAATCCGATGAAAACATCCGCCCCCTCCAGTGCGCAGGTCAGGTCGGCGGGTCGATCTCCCTGCGCGAAGCGTTCTTTGTCCGCTGTCATTTCTTCTTTTCGACCGCGGTAGACCAGCCCGTGATAATCGACCAGCCAGATGTTGCTGATCGGCACGCCCAGTTTGACCACGTGGTTAGCGCACGACATGCCAGCCGCGCCGGCTCCCGAGAAAACGATTTTGACTTCCGCCATCTTCTTCCCGGCAATCTCCAGGGCGTTGAGCAGTGCCGCGCCAAGGATGACGGATGTCCCGTGCTGGTCATCGTGAAACACGGGGATATCCAGCAGTTCCCTTAATTTGTTTTCAATGT
>CAZCHK010000117.1:0-4325 GCA_964498605.1 uncultured Anaerolineaceae bacterium
CGGGTGCACGCTGCATCCGAGCGCCAGCGCTGTCCTGATACCCAGCTCCACCGCCCGGCAGTTGAGCACCGGCAGCGCGCCAGGCAGCCCCATGCACACCGGGCAGACCGCGGTGTTGGGGCTGGATGATGTCGGGTCGATCACCGCGCAGCCGCAGAACATTTTGCTGCGTGTCCGCAGCTCGGCGTGCACCTCCATCCCGATCAGTAATTCATACATCGTGGCGTCCATTATATATCAGAACATTTCTGTTTCCTTTTGGCATCCAGCAACCCAAATCTGAAGGAAGTCGCAGTGTCTCCCACAATCAACCGTACATCGCGAGAGGCAGGTATTTTTGAGAGTATCATAAAAAAAAGCCCTCCTTCAGGAGGGTCGTGAGCTGTCCGGGACAGGATCAAATGAGAGGTGTCCTGGTAAGTTGACGACTCAATCAATTCACCAGGTATGCCAGGACCCACCTGGTCGTCGCCATCAGCGCGTCCATGTGCGTGCGCTCGTAGTGATGCGAGGCGTCCACCCCGGGTCCGATCAGCGCAACCGCCACATCTCCTCCCGCGCGCCAGTACGCTTCGCCGTCTGAACCGTACTGGGGATAGATATCCACCTTGTAAGGGATCTCGAACTGCTCTGCCAGGGCGCGCAGACGCTGGCTGAAGCCGTGATGGTACGGTCCGCCGCTGTCTTTAACGCACAGCGTTGCATGATACTCGTCCGAGGTCTGCCCGTCGCCAATGGCGGCCATGTCCACCGCCAGCAGCTCCACGGCTTCTGCCGGGATGCCAGAAGCCGCGCCGTGCCCGACCTCTTCATAATTACTGATCAGGAAATGTGCGCTTTGCGCCGGGATCATGGCTGATTTTGCCAGCGCCTGCAGCGCGGCCAGCAGGCAGGCCACGCCCGCCTTGTCATCCAGGTGGCGCGAGCGCACAAAACTGTTCGTCACTTCCACCCGGGCATCAAATGCCACAAAATCACCCTCATGGACACCAAGGCTGCGCGTCTGATCGGCACTCGTCACCACCTCATCCAGACGCACTTCCATCGTGTCGTCCTCGCGCTTCAGATCAGCCTGGCGCCCGTAGACGTGCACTGAGGCCTTCGTCGGCAGCAGCGACCCGCGCACATTTTTTCCCTGGCTGGTGAACACCGTGCAGCCCTCTGTTTCCACCGAATTCCAGGCAAAACCACCCAGCATTGTGAGTTTGAGACGGCCGCTGGGTTTGATCTCCTTGACCATGGCCCCCAGCGTATCCACGTGCGCGGTCAGCGCGCGCGGCGCATCCACCGCACTTCCATGCAGCGTGATCAGCAAACCGCCTTTGCGTGTGCGCTTTAACTTTAAACCACCAATTTTTTCGGCGGCTTCTTCGACATAGTTGATCGCCGCGTCGCAAAACCCGGTCGGGGAGGGCGTGTTGAGCAGACCGACCAGGAAATCCTGCAGGTATTTTTTATCTATTTCGGGAAGGTTCATCGTTTCATCTTTCTAAAATTCCACGCCTTCGTACTGGCTGAGGATCTTGCGCCACTCATCTGGAACAGGTTTGGTGCTCTGCGTGTGGTAATCGTACGCCACCATCACGTTCTCTGCCGTCGCGAAGACCATACCCGTGCCTTCTTCTTCGATCGAGAAAGCAAATGTCAGGCTTTTGGTACCGATGCGCGTCGTACGGCAGCCGACTTTCACCTTGTGGGTCAGATCGATGGGCGCCAGGTAGGTGATGTGAATATCGGCGACGATCAATCCAAGGTCCATGAAGGATTTTCCATCGAAAAGCTTCAATTCGCGCATGTAGTTAAAACGGGCGAATTCCAAATAGGTCAAAAAGTTGGCATTGTTTACATGCCACTGCGGGTCCAGGTCGCCGTAACGCACCTGCAGGGGGAAGTAGAATTTATACTGGTTCATGGTTTGAATTATACCAACCCATGCCTTTCAGATTTGATGGCATCTCGTATAAAGTGAACTCAGAATATGTATGTATAATATGGAGTATGTCATCATCTGCGAGACCCAGTCGCGGATGTGTCAATGTTCTTTTGAAAGGGTTCAGTTATGGAGATTACCAGACAGGCGGATTACGCCCTGCGCACGGTGTACTATCTGGCACAGATCGGCGAGAACCAGAGAGCCTCGACCTCGCGCATTGCCAAGGAAAAACAGATCCCGCACAGCTTTCTTGCCAAGATCATCTCCCAGTTGTCGGTTTTGCGAATCATCTCAACCACCCGCGGCGCGCAAGGAGGGGTCAACCTGGCTCGCTCTCCTGAGAAGATCACCATGCTGGAGGTGGTTGAAGCCATTGACGGCAAGTTGAAGATAAACGACTGCGTGCTGAACCCGGAAAGCTGTCCGTTTGGTAAAAATTGTCCGCTGCATGATGTCTGGTGTACAGCCCAGCTGCAGCTGCTCAACACGCTGAGAGCAACCACTTTTGCCGATCTTGTGGAAAACGGAAAATAAGGTAGGACCGGGGATCTAATTATGACTGACGGCACACCAGTAAATCGACAGTGGGTCGTGATCACGCATCACGGGGACTTTGTCATTGATTGGGGCGACGGCATGTTCCAGGATATTGCCACGGGGGATTTCGTCACCCTGCGGGAAGGCGAGATCAGCCATCACCCATCCGACAAGGAATTGGATTGGCTGGTGCACATCAACCGGGTGAAAAGCTTTGATGCTGCCACGGTCTATTTTTACAATCTCCCTGAGCGCCCGCAGAAGATGATCGACTAAAGCCAACATTTTTAAACCGAGCGCCCGTCCGCCAAGGCAGGCGCTTTTTTTCCCGCGACAATGAAACCACACACCAGAAATCCCGCGCTTGCATTACAGGTTACTTTCTTCACCCTGACGCGCATGGTCGTCAACACATCCATCCGCATGGCTTATCCCTTTTTAGCTTTTTTTGCCGCGGGAATGGGTGTGGATATCACCATGGCTTCTCTGGCGGTCAGCCTTTCCATGACAGCCAGCGCTGTCGGCCCTTTTATCGCACCGATAGCCGATCGCCACGGTCGCCGCGTCGGCATGCTGCTTGGCTTGGGCATCTTCACCCTAGGCATGGGGCTGGTCGTTCTGCTGCCTGGCTACTGGACATTCCTGCTGGCTATTCTGCTGGGGAACCTTGGCGATAATGTGTTCTTACCCGCCATGCACGCTTTTCTCAGTGACCGTGTCCCATATGAAAAACGCGGATTGGTGATCGCCGTCACCGAGATCAGCTGGGCGCTGTGCTTTATCCTGCTCATTCCGCTTGTCGGGATGCTGATGGAGGCTACCACCTGGTACATGCCTTTCGCCGCTTTGGGCATCCTGGGGCTGGCCTCCATCGGCGGCGTGCTCCTTTTTGTCAGGAACGATGTCGCTCATCCCACTGCTGGGTCGGCAGGCTTCTTCGATGGCATGCGCAGGATATTCACGATCCGCATGGCGGTTGTCGCACTGGTGATGGGTTTTGCCATCATTGTCGCCAACGACGTGGTCAACACCATGTTCGGGGTGTGGATGAAAGACTCCTTCGGGCTGGAAATGGCCGCCATCGGGTTCGCTTCCGTTGTGATCGGCTTCTCGGAACTGGGGGGTGAGGGACTGGCGGCATGGGTCACCGACCGCCTGGGCAAGGAGCGCACGGTCACGCTCGGTCTGATCGCCAATACCATCATCATTCTCAGCCTGCCGGTTCTGGGCCGGGCATTGGCCGGAGCCCTGGTGTGGCTGTTCCTCTTCTACCTGACCTTTGAATTGACCATCGTTGCCCTGATGCCGCTCATGACCGAGTTGATCCCATCCTTCCGAGCTACCTACATGGCGCTGGCCATCGCGGTGTTTTCGCTCGGCAGGGGAGCCGGGGCGCTCCTGGCACCCTTCCTTTACCGGGGAGGGTTTCTTTTCAACGGCGCCGCGGCAGTCGTTGCAAACACTGCCGCGTTCGTCCTGCTGCGCATGATCCACGTCAAGCCGCAGCCTGTGCGGTCTGAATGATGCTACAATTTCTTATATGCTCATCCACAACATCTCTCAATTGATCACCCTCACCGAACAATCCCAGCGCGGTACGGACCTGGGTACGCTGAACCTGATTGAGGACGGCGCCATCCTGCTGCAGGGTGAGAAGATTGCCGGGGTCGGCGGCGGTGTCGATCTGCTGACCCGCTATCCGAACGAAGCGCGGCTGGATGCCAAGGGCTGCGCCGTGCTGCCCGGTTTTGTCGATCCGCACACGCACCTTGTCTGGGCGGGGGACCGGGCCGCGGAATTCGAGATGCGCCTGCAGGGACAAACCTACATGGAGATCATGGCTGCCAAGATCTGC
>CAZCHK010000118.1:0-4310 GCA_964498605.1 uncultured Anaerolineaceae bacterium
ACCTCGTTCAGCGCGTCGCTGTATCGATCCTCTTCCAGCATGTTGCGCGTGTTGATGAGCATGCCCAGCTCTCCCAGTGGTTGCTGCACGTCCACCACCTGGCGGTTGAGTGAAAGCCGGTAGTATTGACTGAGCGCGTACCAGTTGCCGAAAGCGCCATACTCATCATCCTGGTCAAAAGCGGCCGTCCCTTTTTCATATAGGTCCACGCCAAGCGAGCGGTACAGGAAGAATCCGCAGTAAAAGATCAAATTGACCAGCACCGCCAGAACGGGCAGCAGCCATTTGAGCTTATTGGGTGAAGTGGCAGCGCCAGGGTTAGCTTGTTTGATGATCTGCTCCTTGCGCAGGATGTAGAACAGATCCACCGCCATGATGATGAACAGAAGCAGAAATAGTACTCCCCACAGCAGCGGCCTTTTGGAGGCGTTGAGAAGGTGCCCTGCCACCAGCAACAGGATGCCGCCCAGGACGAAGATCAATCCACGCCATTTTCTGCCGCTCAGCCAGTATCCCAGCCCAACGGGGTTCAGGTTGGCAAGGGCCAGCCAGAAGAAGGCCGCCTCAGGCTTTCTTTTTATCTTGAGCGAGGGTGGCTTGCTGGCAAAAAGGGCTGGCGGAGCATTCTCAGGCATTACGGGAGGCGTCGGCAGAGGCATCTTGGGGGGTGTCGCGGCCGCGGTACCAGAGGCAGCCGCGCTCTCGTCGGGTGCTGATTTTCCTCCTGACACGGACAGCCCAGTCCCAGATGCTTGCTTCTTTTTAATTTTCTTCACAGGCTTGTTGATCTCCCCGTCAGGTGGGTTGCCAGCTGGAATATCCAGAGAGGGTGGTTCAGCAGGGACTTCATGCTTCGTCCCGCAGCGGGGGCAAAAGGTGAATCCCTGGGTTCTTTCAAAACCACACTGTGTACATTTCATGATGAACTCCTCCTTCAACTCTTCTGAACAGGTAACCAATGTTCATGTATCCGATTGCATTCCCCCCTGGGTTTGTTAAAAAGGGCCGCAAAACACCCTGGAGGGTTTGCGGTCGGTCTGCCAGGAGTATGCTGCAATCAGTCGATTCATCTGGCAGATCAGTAGTGCTCCAAAATTATTGTAGCATACAAAATCAATGTTCACGCTAATTATGCACACCCTTACGAATGCTCAGAATTCTTTACCGCCCCATTTCGCGTTCTTCTGCCGGTATCCTTCAGGAGCATAAACCTTTAGAAAACTCACGAATCATTTCTTTAAACTTACTTCTCCCGCCACGAGGTGGAAATGCAGCTGGGGAATCGTCTGGAATTTGCCACCGTTGACGATCAGGCGATAGCCATCCTGCTCCATCCCCTGCTCTTCGACCAGCCGCTGCACGGTCTCCACAAGCTCACCGAGAAAAGGGGCATCCGCGTCTGTCAGATCGGTGAGCGCGGGGATAGCCTTTTTTGGCACGAGCAGGATGTGGGTCTGATAAACCGGAAAGGGATGCATGAAGGCGATCAGCGTCTTTCCCCGGCTAACGCGCCTGACTGGCAGCAGTCCGCTGGCGTGCGCGAACACCCAGCCGATCAGAACACGCGTAAAGTTTGTGCGCGCAAGGCGCTGAAGGAGAGAATTCACCCTCGACCTCCTGTCCGGCTTCTGAATTCGTTCCGGCCGACGGAAATTCTGCCTGGAACAAATTCCCCCTCGCGCGCGCGGCGTAGTTCGATCAGGTTCAAAACATCATATCCGCGGCTTGCCAGAAATTTGAGCATGGCCTCGTTGCCGGGATCGACCCAGTTGTATGGGGCGTCCCCTCCAAGGCCAGCTGCCAGCCGCTCCGCCTCGGCATACAACAAACTGGCCACCCCTTTGCGGCGGTACTCAGGCAGCACGAACAGCGACTCCACCCACGCCACTTCCCCTTCCACGCGGCAGACCAGGTAGCCTGCCAGTCCCGCGCCATCCTCTTCCGCTACGAACATGGGGAAGCCTTTCTGCTTGTACTCCCCCAGCTCGCTCCGCGCCGCTGGGATGTCGCGCGCCCAATTTACACCCCGCATCCGGGCCAGCGCTTCGCGAAAGCAAGCCATCAGCTCGATCAGGCAGCTTTCATCGCCTATCTGGGCGGGGTGAATGTTCATGATGCTTTCCGCCGCGCTTGAAATGCCCGTCCAATGAAGTGGAAGCCGCACACTGCCAGCACCGAGCCAAAGCCGATGGTGCCCAGTTTGCCTCCCGCTCCCGCCAGGTGAGGTGTCGTGTAAACAAACACGATTCCGGTAAACAGCCCGGTGAGCAGGATGGACCAGAAACGCGGACAGCGTTCGCGGATGGTCATGCCTGTGAAACTGGCGCAGATCATCACCACCGAAAGGGTGTAGCCCGTCTCGGGAAAGATGACGGGCAGGATCAACCCGCCAGCCAGTCCGACCACCGCTGAGGCCAGCACAGGCTGTGCGCTGCGGTCGATGTGCAGGTAAAAAGTGACCAGCGTGGCGATCAGTGAGACCAGCACGACAACCACGCTGTCCTCCAGAGATGGCAGCGGCAGAATGACAAACTCGCGCCTGAGCACACCCCCGGTGACGAGAGTGCCTACCATGGCCACCGCTCCCAGCCTGCCCCCGGCTCCGATAAAAGCCTGCCTGGCAATGACGAACACCAGCGCGGTAATCAGCCCGGCGATCACCAGCTCCGCGTGCGTATAGAGCAGGTCGTTGGAACTCATCCCCGTGAAAGCGCCGCAGTAGGCCGGCACGGAATGCTCAGGGACAAGCAGGTATGCCATCACCCCCACCAGGCTGGCTGCCACAACCGGCCCAAGCCCGATGTCGTGAGAAATAACGTAGGTGATCAACGCGCTGACCAGGACCGCCAGAAAATCCAACGCCAGGTGCCTCAATCCAGGCATGGGAATGTCCTCTATCAGCAGCTGCCTGCCCTCATGGTAGATGGCAGCGCAGATGCCAATGATGAGGAGCAGGATGAGCGCTCCAAGTAGCGAGTGAAAGATCAACGCCTCGTAGAACGTGAAACCGTACAGGAACAGCACAGCAGCTGAGAGGATGAGAAATCCGCTGAAGGTTACCCGGCGCGGCAGCGTGGACAGTTTTTTCAAGGGGAATGATGTCATTTTTTCAAGGCTTATCCTTTTTGGATCAACCAAAGATCAACGTTTGACCAATCATAGAAACCAGGAGTTTATCCCTGGTGAATTTCCTTTACCTAAATCACTTTACGTACCTGCTTTTTTCTTCCTGGACGCGCGAAAGATCGCGCGGATGAACCCAAGAATAAAATTCATGCGCGGCACGCGTTGCATGTAATCCTTATAAGAGTCCCCAAATTTTTCAATATTTTGTTTTTCTTCCGCAATGGCTAGAAAATAGTACTGCACTGCTGCGACAGAACCTGGGACAGGCACCAACCAGTGCTGCGAGATCAAAGGCAGAGCGACACAAATCAGCACGCCGGAGAGGTACTGGGGATGGCGGACAATGCCGTACACGCCGGAATCAACCAAGCGGGTCGTGTGGATGTAGCCTTTACCATTGACCTGACCTTGTCTGCGAAATGTAATTATGGGCAACCACCCAAAAACCGCGGAAACCATCAGTATCCCCCATCCAAGATTGATGATGGTCGCGTTCGCGCCAGGATCGTAGAAAATGACCGCGAGGACTATCTGCCCGACTGCCGCGATCGTCAGGATCAGGGAGTAAATGAGTTCTCTTTTGTTCTTCGGCATAATCAATGACGGTTCACCTATCATTATATCCACAGAATGAATCACGCTCAGTGATGTAATTACTAATAATGAAAATCCATTTTGCTGATATCAAGAGGATGGGGATGGGTTCAGTCCAATAGGAATATCTTTTGACTCGTCTACCCTGGCAGTTCTGTGTTATTGCATCCACCTGAATGACTTCAACTCTCCAAGGCCTCTGGCCAGGGGAAACCGTTCGGGTTCACCCGCATGGCGTTCTTCAGCTTTTCAGTGTCAAAGCCGTGGATCTGCCCCATGAAGGGGAAGTCGGTTTGATCGACTCTCAGGCTGGCACGCGGTGCAGCCGGCACAAAGCTGATCCAGTGCGGGAACACCACCTCCACGCCTAGGTTCACCTGGGGTGGTTCCTGTTCAAATGTCTCCCGAGGAAGAATATACACCGTGCCCTCACACCAGGGCTGCCTGACCAGCGTGGATTGCGTGATGGCAAAAAAATACAGCGCGTCGCTGAACTGATCAGCGCTGATCCGGGCTTTGAAGCAGGAATTGAACAGGGACAGATCGGGGTTGTTCTTTCTATCGAGGATGGCGAAGTAGATCACCCAGAT
>CAZCHK010000119.1:0-4221 GCA_964498605.1 uncultured Anaerolineaceae bacterium
TGAGCGATAACACAATATACCTGCCGGTTGCCACGCTGAGAAGTTTCATCAAGGACGTGCTGTTGGGAGTGGGCGTCCCCGCGGATGACGCGGAGACCTGCACGGATGTCATCATCGCGTCGGACAAACGCGGAATCGAATCGCACGGTATTGGTCGTTTGAAGTACTACTACGAGCGCATCAAGGCCGGGCAGCACCAGGTGAAAACCAATTTCGAGATCGTGCGCGAAAGCCCGACCACGGCAGTCGTTGACGGCCACCACGGCATGGGCATGGTCATCGCCAAACGATCCATGCAGATGGCAATCGCTAAGGCCAAGCAGTACGGCATGGGCTCGGTGGCGGTGCGCAATTCCACGCACTTCGGTATCGCGGGGTATTATCCGCTGATGGCGGCGCAGCAGGGACTGATCGGGTTCACCGTGACCAACGCCCGCCCGGCGGTCAGCCCGACCTTCGGCGTGCAGCCCATGCTGGGGACAAACCCGATCGCTTTCGGCGCGCCCAGTGACGAAGCATTTCCATTTCTTTATGACGCGGCCACCCCCATCATCCAGCGCGGCAAAGTGGAGGTCTACTCCAGAATGGAAAAACCCATGCTGGACGGTTGGATCGTGGATCAGAACAACAACTATATGAATGACCCCGACGATATACTGGGGGCTTTGACCAAGGGCACCGCGGCACTGCTTCCGTTGGGCGGAAATAGCGAGGAGCTCGGCGGGCACAAGGGCTATGGTTTGGGGACCATGGTCGAGGTGCTTTCGGCGTCCCTGCAGCAGGGAGCGTTCCTGTACGGACTGACCGGCAGGAGCGAAGACGGGAAGCCCCGTCCCTTCCAGCTGGGACATTTCTTCATGGCGATCAACATTGAAAACTTCTGTTCACTGGAGGAATTCAAAGCCACCACCGGGCAGATCATGCGCGACCTGCGAAACGCGCGCAAAGCGCCTGATGCCGCCAGGATCTACACCGCCGGGGAGAAGGAATTCGAGATGGAGAAACTCACCGCCGAAAAAGGCGTCCCAATTGTTCCCAACCTGCAAAAAGAGATGAATTTCCTTAAGCAGGAATTGCACCTGGATCAGTACAACTTTCCTTTCTAACTCCCTATCGAGTTGAGAGACCGCCAGACACTTTTCTTTTTACTCCCCTCCTTGATGAACAGCCTTCCATTGAAACACGGAAGGCTGTTCAAATCTCACCTGAACTCGTGATTGACAACCGGGAAAAATCGTGCAATAATATTTATATCATTATGTGATACTTGGTTTCATCTGTTGATATTACTAGGAGGCACATGAACGAGACCTTTTCTCTGGCGGAAGCGACAATGAAAGTAATCCAGGACCGCAGAAGCATCCGCGAGTACGCGCCGGACCCTGTTTCCGCTGAAGACATTGATAAGATCCTGGAAGCGGCCCGGCAGGCGCCAAGCGGCGAAAACGCGCAGCCCTGGCGCTTCATCGTGGTAAAGGACGAACTGACCCGCAAGAAACTGGGAGCCATTGCCGGCGGCGGCAGCGGCAGAAGGTTCACTTCAGAATTTGTCACCAACAAAATGCAGGAGCGCTTTGCCAGCCTGGAAGATGAAGCCAAGAAAAAGGCGGCTTTCGAGAAACTGACCTCCGGGCAGGTTTCCGCCTTTCTGGCTGACGCGCCGGTTTCGATCGTCGTGATCGGTAAAAAAGACGTCTGGGACACCCCTTACGACACATCCGCCTGCATCGAGAACATCCTGCTGATGGTCACGGCGCTGAATCTGGGTGCCTGCTGGGTGATCGCCCCCTGCATCGACGTGCGGGATGAGGAACGAATCAAGATCCTGCTGGACATACCCGAGGAATTCAAAGCCGTGTCCATCATTTCGATCGGGCATCCCACCCGTCCGCACCGGCCGCGCCCACGCCTCCCGCTGAAAGACATCGTCTTCGACGAAAAATGGGGCAGCCCCTATTACAAGGAGTCATAATGGAAAATCGATCGGTCCCCCTGGAGTACGTCAACAGCCTCATGTTCGAGCTTGAGAAAGCCTTCTACGATGAGCGCGGTAAAGGCGCCCGCTTCCGTATGACCACGGTGGGGCGCAAATACTACCAGGACAACATCCGCCCGGAGCTTGCCACCGCAGACATCGAGGAGATCGTCGCGGTGGTGAAGAAGGACCTGGTGGCAAAAGGTATCGTCTCCGATGTGGCCTACTCGCGTCAAGATCGCCTGATGCGCATCCAGCTGACGGGCTGCATTCACCTTGCGGTGGAGGAACAAATGCTGGCGCGTCATATTGAACCCTTCACCTGCCTGCCCGCGAACCTGATCGCACTGGCCATCGAGGAGAAGCTCGACCGGCCGGTCGAACTGGCCGAGATCAAGGTGGATGAAAAAGGCTGTCATCTGCTCATGGTCGTCTTTGAAAAACGCCCCGTGATTCAATAGGCAATCTCGATGACCAAATTAACCTCGCTCACGGAAGCCGTAAAAACCATTCAGGATGGCTCGCACCTGGCTCTATCCGGGTTCGCCATCACCCGCTGCACGATGGCCTTCGCCCGAGAGGTGATCCGCCAGGACAAAAGAAAACTGACCGTGTCCCAGTGTGTCGGGGCGATGGATGCGGACATTCTGGTGGGGGCCGGTTGTGTTGAACATATCATCTACGGGGGCGGCTCGCTGGATCGCTTCGGCAGGCTGGCGTGCGTCAACAGGGCAATAGAAAAAAAACCCTCGTTCGCGGATGAGTACAGCAGCCTGTCTGTAGCCTTCCGCTACCTGGCGGGTTCGCTGGGTTTGCCTTTCATTCCCATACGCTCCCTGCAGGGATCTGACCTGATGAAAAAACTCAAGGAAACATCCGTCCCGGACATATCCTCCGTCAAGGATCCTTTCACGCACGATGAGTGGCCGGTTCTCAAACCCCTTCTTCCGGATGTGTGCGTCGTGCAGGTGCAGACAGCCGACGAAGAGGGCAACGCCACCATCAAAGGACCCCGCTGGGACAATGCCGAGCAGGCCCGCGCCAGCAAGCGCACCATCGTCATCGCCGAAAAGATCGTGCCCACCGAAGAGATGCGCCAGGATCCGGACCGCGTGGTCATCCCCGGTATCCTGGTCTCCCACGTGGTCGAACTCCCCTTCGGAGCGCATCCATCTTCAGTTTACGGGGAATATGACTACGATGCCCGGCAGATCCAGGCGTACGCCGCAGCCGCGCGCAGCGAAAAAGACCTGCAGGCGTACCTGAAAGAAACCATACACGACGTGAAAAATCACCAGGAATATTTAGATCGATTGGGAAACGCGCAGTACTGGCGGGAACTGCGCGCGGACAAGATGCTGGGATATTAGGAAGGCACAACGATGACCCTTGAATTCTCTCCATCAGAGCTCATGGCCGCAGCCGGGGCCCGGGAACTTGAAGACGGACAGGTCGTGGCCGTGGGAATCGGATTACCCGTGGTAGCTTCCTTTCTGGCTAAAAAGACCCACGCCCCCAGCATGACCATCCTGTTCGAACTGGGCGTGATCGATCCCGAGCCCGTGGAATGCGGGGTCGGACTGGCAGATCCCCGGGTGTGGTACCGGGCGAAAGTGCTCAGCAGCTTCGTGGATATCCTGGGTTCGATCCTGCACAAAGGACGGGTTGATGTTGGTTTCCTGGGCGGGCTGGAAATGGACCGCTTCGGCAATCTGAACACCACCCTGGTCGGAGACCCGCAGGGAGACTTCCGCCACATGGTCGGCAGCGGTGGCGCTAACGATATCGCCTCCTGCGCGCAGTCCACCATCATCACCATGCGACATGAATCCAGGAAGTTGCGCAAAGCGATCTCCTTCATTACCAGCCCGGGCTACATCAGCGGAGCGGACAGCCGCAAGCGAGCTGGTCTGTGCGGCGGCCCGGTGCGCCTGATCACAGACAAGGCCATCTTTGGCTTTCATCCGGAAAGCAAGCAGATCATGCTGACATCCATCCATCCCGGAAACACCCTGGATGATGTCTTGAGGAACATGGAATTCGAACCGCTGCTGCCGAGCATTATTCCAACCACAGAGCCTCCCGGTAACGAACAGCTCAGATTGATCCGTGAAGAGATCGATCCGCTAAAGTTATACATGGGATGATTGAATCAGCAAAACTTGAGGTGACATATGCCCTATAAAGTAACGGAGGCGTGCATCCTGTGCGGTGTGTGCGTAAGCGGATGCGAAACAGGCGCCATC
>CAZCHK010000120.1:0-4132 GCA_964498605.1 uncultured Anaerolineaceae bacterium
AGCAATCAGCAAGTAGAAAGAGGCCTGTATAATCATAATATGCTGACGAGTTTTTTACGCATGCTAATTGAATCAAAAAAGCTGGATTTGAACAAACCGCTGATTATTGGCGTGTCAGGAGGTCCAGATAGCGTTTGCCTTTTGGATGTTTGTGTGAAAATGAACTTTCAGATTATTGTTTGTCACGTGAACCATCACCTTCGTAAGGAAGCTGATGATGAGGAAAAATTTGTAGAACAACTGGTAAAAGAATATCAACAAAAGTTGGTCACAACATCATTGCCATGTCAGACCTCTGATATGCTGAAGAATAAATCAATAGAGGAAACATCTCGAAACCATCGGTATAAAATCTTGTTTTCAGAAGCCAACAAGGCGCATGCCCAGGCTGTCATGACTGCTCACAATGCTGATGATCAGGTGGAGACTTTTTTTATGCATTTGATAAGAGGATCTGGGGTGTCAGGTCTGGCAGGAATGAAACAGTACTGGTTGCCAAACGAGTGGGATTGCAATATTCCATTAATAAGGCCTTTATTGCGATTACGTAAAGAAAAAATCCTTGAATATTGCCAGAACAACAAGTTAACGTATGTCCTGGATCAATCAAATTTGGATTCAAAATACTTTAGAAACCGGATCAGAAATGAATTGATTCCCTTGATAGAAAAATATAATCCAAATTTTCGAACACTGGCTTTACAGGCGATAGATCAAATTAGTGATGAGAATTATTTCATGGAGATATTAACAAGGGAGAAACTTGCAGAGATTAACTATGAACAAGCAGAGTTTATGATTAAATTCGATCTTGATCGCTTCTTATCATTCCATGTTAGTCTTCAAAGAAGGATCATCAAACACTGTCTTTTCCAGTTAAAACATGGAAAAGTGGAGATAAATTATCAGGCGATATGCCGCGCAATTGATCATTTAACCCAGGCAAAATCAAATAAGCGCATAGATCTTGTTCACAATCTGCAATTAAGGACTGAAGGCTTAAAAGTAATCATGTACGAAAAAGGAAATGAGGTGTCCGTAAAAAGGTATCCACAGCTCCCTTGTGAGGAGATCTCGCTTCAAGGTAAACGAAAAGTTACGATTGATGAACACTTTGACCTTGAAATGGAATTAATTCCGAATCCAAATGAAATAAATTTCAATTTACTTGATGAAGATCAGGCTTTCCTGGCAGAGGAAAAAATCCTTGAACCTCTGTATTTACGTCTAGCGAAAGTCGGGGAAAAAATTTCCCCGCTTGGTAGAGAAAAATTTACGATAAAAATATCTGACTTAATGAGCAACAAAAAAATACCCTCTTTCGTGAGAGGGCTTTATCCAGTATTGTGTGATCAAAAAGGAGTTCTTTGGATACCCGGTCTCCGTATGGCAGAGCGGGGTAAGGTGGACCATTCAACAACACATGCATACCATATATATTTAAAGCGAAAGTAAATTATTACTTATTCGGCTAATTTCCGTAATTTATTGCTGATTTCTCGCCATTGCATTTTTGAAACACCAAGTTTCTGGCGAATGAACTCCTTGTCTTTGACTTCTACCCAGTCATTTACTGCGCATGTCCAGCGGCACATATCAAAAGAAAGATGTTTTGATAAGGAAGCTTTATTGCCTAATTCCTCCAAGATATACTCAAGCCGCCTGGGCGACCAGGAAAATAACAACTCTTTAGGTTTATATTGTTCATAATACTCGTTAAACACAGCAACCCATTTTGGAGATAATTCGATGTTCCTTTCCTTGAATCGATTGGAAGGGTTTGTGTATCTTACAAAAAGAATGGGCTTTTTCGGATCCGACAGATCTAAGTGATTGAGGTGAATCGCCAGGCATTCACCCTTTTTTATCCCAGTTAATATCAGTAATGAGAATAGTAAGTATGCTCTTGAATCTGGCTTTTCAGAATTTCGAAAAACCTCAGCCGCTTCATACACTGCAGCTTGTTCTGGTTTCGATAAAATCGTCGGTAAAGGGCTTATCACCGTTTTTTGCAGGATTTTTTCTGCAGGATTGAGAGCTATTCTTCCATTTGTTGTTAACCATCGGAAGAAAGATTTGATGGATGTGACTCGACGTGAGTAACTTTTCGGGCTGCACGGAATTCCACGGTCTTTTTGAAGCCATTCAAGAAACGCATTGATATTATCAGTGGATATGGTGCCGATAGGTTGGTCGATCGGGAGATAATTGGAAAAAAGCTCAAGATCCCCTATGAATGATTTCACCGTGTATTTGGATTTGCCAGAATCTTGCAGATAAATTTGCCAGGCGTTTACAACAGGTTTAAGGGTGGAAGTAGCATCCACATGTAGCAGGGGCGTGTTGTTCATTTTTGCTCCAGGTTGCGTATAGTGAATAGTCCAACAATAGTATAAGGATATTCAGTTTTTTGTCAAGAAAAACTAACGAGAAAAAGCGTCCAACACAATTATTTGTATCTTATCGTAGTTTGGTAACAAAACCATTGCGCCAGTCGAAGGAACTGTGTAGCTCGTGACCTCGGAGGAGGATATGCTAAAACGAGAAATTTCAGATTCGTTGTTTAGTACCCGCGTCGCATAAGGAATGAGCGCAAGGATTTCTTCTAAGCTGAGGTTCGTTTCAAGGTTACCAGCAAGGATTGAGTATATTTCAGGTGCATTAACCAACGCATCTAAACTAATCAGCTTGCTGAATAGCGCCAGCACCACTTCTTGGGCTCTTCGTGTTCGATCGAAATCTGAAGATGAGTAACGCGAACGGACATACCACAGCGCTGTTTGACCATCCATCCAGTGAGAGCCAGGACTGATATAACAATATCCATCATTTGATTGGGGAAGGTCGCACCGATCATAAAGATCCTGTGCGGCATCGACTTCAACACCACCTAATGCATCCACAAGATTTGTGAATCCAGAGAAATTGGTCATGACATAACGATCGAGACGGATACCAAAGTTTTGTTGAAATACCTGGATGGTCGTGTCAAAACCCCCGCGTGCTTGAGCGGTATTGATTCGATCTTCTCCGTAACCCGGTATGTATAAGTACAAATCTCTAGGAAATGAAATCAGGCTAATATTTCCAGTGTCTTGGTTAATTGAGATCAACAGAATGACATCCGTACGGAACCCTGACGAAGGCCGCCAATCTGATCCCAATAATAAGATATTAAACCTTCGTTGCGGAATTGTGGTAGCAGTTGGTGTAGGGAGAATGTAAGATGCCGTTGCGTTGCCTGAGGACAACTGAGCGATTTGGGTCAATTGAGTTCCAGGGTTGGCATCTCCATCCGCCATGAAGGGTTGAAAAGGAGTTGGAGTGTAAGAATTAGATTGCAGGCCTTGAGCGGATATTTGGACCGGGGTTGGACGTTGACCTTGATATGAGAAGGGAGATTGGCAAGCAGCAAGCACACAACAAATGAGTAGTAACGCAAATTTTTTTTCCATGGATTATCGTTAGAATTTTACAAGTGTTGCAATTGTCATGCCAGGGTTAAGAATTGGTTGAACTATTATGTTTGTTAATCGGAATTAAAATATTTATTGTTGTGGTTCTGCCAAAATCCGATTCGACCCAGATGTTTCCGCTGTGCGCCTCTACTAGCCATTTTGTAATGACCAGCCCAATTCCTGTATCCCCAACACCTCTCAATAATGGCTTTCCAGCATGGAACTGACTGGAAAAAACATTCGCGACTTCCTCTGGAGGGATACCGCCTCCTGAATCAGTGACTTGTATGCGGATAAAACCTGTACTGGGAGCCTGGGGTCGAGATTCATTTTTTACTTTAAAAACAATAAACTGGTTTTCGGGGGATAGCATACATGCATTCAGAAGTAATCTGGTGATAATTAATTTTAATGCATCTTTGTCAGCATCGATTTGTGGAAGCTTCTTGGGAACATCCAAGCGTAAGGTAATATTTTTCTCGCGTACCTGACCGATTATGCTTCTTAACGATAGGTCGATTACTTCAACAAGGTTAATTTTCTCAAAACTGATATCCAGAAGATTGAGTTGAATTTTTGAGATGTTGATGAGATCATCTAACAGTGCTGTTAATCGCTCAATGGATGCAAGTACACGCTCGATATACTTTTTTTGAATTATATTTAGACTTCCA
>CAZCHK010000121.1:0-3859 GCA_964498605.1 uncultured Anaerolineaceae bacterium
ATGGTCAATCTGGTAAAATCACCTTATGGGATTTAGCAATACGATTCTGCACAAAGAAATATTCCAACAGCCTTCAATACTCCAAGGTGTTTTAGACAATGCTGAAGATATCATTTTCCCGGTTGCCAAAAACCTCGTTGGTAAATTTCATTCAATCACGATTGCAGCCAGAGGAACATCGGACAACGCGGCCAGATACGCTCAATACCTGTTTGGATATCAAAATCGGTACCCAGTCACATTGACCACACCATCACTGTTTTCTTTATACAAAACCCCTCCAGACATGAGCGGGTCATTGGTCATCGGTATTTCACAATCCGGCCAATCTCCTGATATCTGCGCGGTTCTTGATGAAAGTCGGAGAATGGGTTCACCCACCCTGGCCCTCACGAACCATTCCGATTCTCCTTTGGCAAAAATTTGCGAATACGCTATTCCGTTACAGGCTGGAATAGAGGAATCAGTTGCCGCGACAAAAAGCTACACTGCATCGCTTTTATGCCTGGCCTTGCTGTCTGTGAGCTTTTCTCAATTTCCCGCCATTCCCAACTATTTTTTCAAAATTCCCGCGGAAGTAAAAAAGCTGATTGACATCGCTCATGAAAATCAAGCTGTCAAGCAGCTCTTTCACAAAGGCGCAAAGGGGATTGTTTTGGGAAGAGGTTTCAATTATGCGACAGCTTATGAAATATCCTTGAAAATTAAGGAGCTGACAGGTTTGGGTTTTGAACCCTATTCCTCCGCTGACTTCAGGCACGGTCCCATTTCGTTGGTCAAAAAGGGTGATCTAGCAATCATCATCGGAGTTGATGGCCCAATTAAATCCGATATTTTGGAGATATCAAATATGCTTCTTGCGAAATCCTTGAATGTAATTTCCATTGGAAGTATCGTGGAATTAAAGGATCAATCAACTATCCATTTTCCTTCTTCGCCGGATATCCCCGAATGGTTGTCACCAATTCTTACTGTCATCCCCGGTCAATTGCTTGCTGCGATGGTAGGTTCTGAATTTGGGTTTGACATCGATCATCCATTCGATCTACAAAAAATCACTCAAACAATGTAAAAAAGAGAGAGAAAAAATGCAAAAATTTATCATTGAAGGGGGGAATTCGCTTAGGGGTTCGATCACCCCATCAGGCAACAAGAATTCTGCCCTGCCCCTGATATCTGCCTGTCTTTTAACTGAAGAACCGGTTACCTTGCATAATGTTCCAGATATTCTTGATATCCGGAATATGCTCTGCCTGCTTGAGAGCCTGGGAGCAAGCATTGAACGGGTAGATAAATCATTGAAAATTCACGCACAACACATTTCGCCGGGAAATTTAGACCCGGAAATTTGTCGAAAAATTCGGGCGAGCATTTTACTGGCTGGTCCAATGTTGGCACGCTCTGGAGACCTCCACCTTCCGCCACCAGGCGGGGATGTGATCGGCAGGCGCAGAGTAGACACGCACATTTTATCTCTGCAGAAATTAGGGGGTGAAATATCCTATGACCGTAACTTTCATTTTTCATCACCTCGAGGTTTACACGGGGCAGATATCCTTCTTGATGAAGCCAGCGTAACAGCAACAGAAAACGCATTAATGGCCTCGGTGCTTGCGAAAGGCACCACGATCATCAGAAATGCTGCTTCTGAACCTCATGTTCAGGAATTGTGCCAATTTCTGAATTGCTTAGGCGCTCAGATTTCGAATATTGGATCGAATTCGCTGATTGTCCATGGTGTAGAAAAGATTCACGGGGGAGAATTTTCTATCGGTCCCGATTATCTTGAGGTTGTCAGTTTCATCGGTGCAGCAGCAATAACTCACGGATCCATCACGATTCGCAACGCCGGCAGCAAGTATCTTGACATGATCCGATTGGTATTTAACCGACTGGGTATTGATTGGTCGGTTACCGGTGACGACATATTCGTTCCCGAAGAACAACGATTGACCATTGAAAGCGACCTCGGGGGAGCAATCCCTGAGATAAGTGTCATGCCATGGCCAGCTTTTCCAACTGATTTGATGAGCATCGCCATCGTTGTGGCGACGCAATCAGCGGGGACCGTGTTGTTTCACGATTGGATGTATCCAAGTCGAATGTTTTTTGTCGATAAACTCGTAGCAATGGGAGGTCATGTCGTACTCTGCGATCCACATCGTTGCATTGTCCAAGGACCCAGTCAATTATTTGGTGAAAATTTAGAGAGCCCGGACATCCGCGCGGGAATGGCTTTGCTTCTGGCGAGCCTGTCAGCAAAAGGAACATCGACCATACGGAATATTGTTCAAATAGATCGAGGTTACGAAATGGTCGATCAAAAATTTCAGCAATTGGGAGCGAACATTCAGCGCAGTTCAGAATGATTAATGGGCTGAATCGAGGATTTTATACAATGCTTCATCAGGCAGTTGTACTGGATTCCCTTTCATTGAGCTGCTCAATTTCGCGTTCTTGACAATTTCCGGAAAATCCGCCTTTTGAATGCCGAGATCGCACAATTTCGGAATGCCGAGTTTTTCTGAAAATTGATACAGCCAATCAATGCCATGCCTTGCTTGAGCACTGCTTTTTCGGGTGAGAATGGATGAGACTTTATTCATCTTGTCAATCAGGCACGAATTCATTTTGTTGTGTGAGATGTACTCATAATTGATCGAAAATACGGCAGGAAGCAACATCGCGCAGATCAGTCCATGAGGAGCTGAATACATCCCCCCCAGCACGCCCGCAAAACCATGCACGGCTCCCAGTCCTGCATTTGCCAATGCCATGCCTCCCATCAGGCTTGCATAAGACATCTCGCTCCTGCTGTGAATATCACTGCCATTTTCCATGACTTTGATCAAAGCTTCAGGAACGCGCCTGATCCCTTCAACACATAGCATATCTGTAAAAGGATTGGATTTTTGGGAAAGGTAGGGCTCAATCAGTTGAGTCAGAGCATCCATTCCGGTGTAGGCAGAAATTAATGGATTCAGTGTCAAGGTCAATTTTGGATCGATCAGCGCAATTTTTGGGAGGATTTTCTCGCTGCGCAAACTAACTTTGATCTTTCGATCGGGTATACCAATAACAGCGTTCTTGGTTACTTCAGATCCAGTTCCAGCTGTCGTTGGGATCGCGATGACCGGAGTAGGTAGATTCTCAAGCGGTCGTGCGTCTCCAACAACCTCCAGATATGATAAAGGTGAATGGTGGTTTGTCGAAAATGCTGCCACTGCTTTTGCAATATCGATTGCACTTCCGCCGCCAATCCCGATCAAACAATCAGGGGCAAATTCTTGCGCTGACTTTGAAAGCCTGGTGACCTCGATAAGATCGGGTTCGTGATGAGATGGAACAATGAGCAGGTCACACCAACTTAATTCTTCTCTCAGCAGATCTTCGAGGTGAGAAGATTGCGAACTGATGACATATACTTTCCTTCCAAAATTCTTGATCTGCCCTGAAAGCTGCTTGATGCTATCTATGCCAAAGATTACCCTGCCGGCTGTTTGAAAAACAAAATTCGATGCCATATCCTACTCTTTAATGAGCAATTCCTCATATACGGTCGATTCGCGAGGTTTTTCCATCATTTCCTCAACAGACTGTTTCCAAACTAAATAATGATCGGAGTCCCTATGATCAACCTGGGCTTTTTCATCTAGAAAGTATTCTAGCAGGAGAAAATGATTGGGATTACCCTTCTGTCTAATAAAATCGAACCGAAACACCCCTTCTTCTTTATTGCTCATTCTGGCGTTTAATTTTGTTGCTGCAATAAACTCCTCAGAATATCCAGGCTTGATATGAATATCCACAATAGATATCTTCATTTTCCAATCCTCCGGATTTTGAATTCTAACTTGAT
>CAZCHK010000122.1:0-3647 GCA_964498605.1 uncultured Anaerolineaceae bacterium
ATCTCCCACCCCGAAGTGCAACCATTCTGCCGGTCTCATTTTTTCTGATCAATTGTATGGCTAAATTCCCGTAGGACATTGCAACCATCCGATCCAGCGAATCGGGTGCTCCAGAACGCATCAAATAACCCACTTGTTGATGCAATATGTCTTGTTTCGTAATTCTTTTTATTTCATCAGCGACAATCTGTCCGATCCCTCCCAACTTCCGGTGCCCAAACATATCCGCTTCTCCCCTAACAACAATGTCTCCGCCCTCAAATGTAGCACCCTCTGAAATCGTCATGATGGCGTAATTTGAAGGATTACTTCTTTTATCGTCCAGTAATAATGCGCTGATTTTTTCAATATCAAAAGGAACCTCTGAAATGATTGCCCTGTCGACATAAGCCAGATAAGCGGATATCAAACTTGTTTCACCACTGTATCTTCCAAACAATTCCACTACCGCGATCCTTTCATGGGAACCTGCGGATGTTCTCATGTTCGTGATGAATTCCACGCTTCTCGTTACTGCGGTCGAGAAGCCAATACAAAAATCTGTTCCATACACATCGTTATCCATTGTTTTTGGAATGGAGACGACAGGTATTCCTTCCTGATGGAGTCTCACGCCGAAAGATAGTGTGTCGTCTCCACCAATCGGAATCACGATATCAATACCAAGATGCTCCAGGACTTTTAGAACATAGTCCGTGTAATCCATCGTCCCTTTTTGTTCATTTTTAATCCCGTATTTGCTGGTTTTCAGAAAATCCGGAATCTTATCCTCGTTCACATTTTGTGGATTCGTCCGCGATGTGTGCAAAAAAGTCCCCCCTGACCGATCAACGGTCCGCACAACATTCCGGGTTAATTCTTGAACATAATACCCGTATGTCGACGGCTCATTAAGATTGTAATGCAACAATCCTGACCATCCTCTGCGGATTCCCAATACTCGATACCCGTTGTCTAGCGCTGAAAACACTACGGCTTTTATACATGGGTTTAATCCGGGTACATCTCCACCTCCGGTTAGAATTCCGATCGTTTTAGTCATGCTGTTACCTCGAGTTATGAAAGTTTGTTAATAATTGGCAATTGTAAACCAATCGATGATCCTTGTCCTGGAGATGAATCGATATTGATATTTCCACCCAGCATTTCCACACGATCCCTGATCAATTTGAGCCCCAATCCAGTGGATTGCGAGGCTGAAGAAGGGTCAAAACCAATGCCATTGTCACTGACCACCAGTTTAACGAAATCCTGATCCATAGTCAGCTGCAGGTTTACCTGAACTTTACTTGGATTATCAATATTGTGCCGGGAAGCATTTTCCATCAACTCCTGCGCAGCCCTGAACAAAACAACCTCTTGAAATTGCTCCAATCTCTTTTCGGTCCCATTCACTGTAAGCGTAACATCCGCATTGTATTGGTCTTTGTATCCTTCGATATACCGGCGTAATGTTGGAATTAATCCTAAATCGTCTAGCATCATCGGTCTTAATTCGGAAATAAAAGCTCTTACCTTCTGGAAAGTTGACATCGCTGAAACTTTTAAGTTTTCCAGCTCCTCTTTTGCTTTAGATGGATCCATTTCCAGCAATCGGGCGGCAATTTCAGCTTGAACGATAAAATTCGACAATGCCTGCGCAGGCCCATCATGCATTTGTTTCGATAATCTTTGGCGTTCTGATTCCTGCGCGTCAATGAGCATCTCCATCGAGGCTGCAGGTCTGTTGACATATGCACTGTTCGATCCACTTCCCAAATACACGAAAGCCTTTTGAAGGATATCCAATGTCTGAGCCCGCAAAGTTTGTTCTCCCTGAACCTTCTCCAACTGGTTCCGCATCATGATCATTCTCTGCTGGGTTTCCAGCACGAGCGAAAGAGAATTTTTAAATCCGGGGGGAATCGCAGGTTCCCCTTGGGCAATCTCTTGCTGAAGCTGGGTTGAAGCGCTTGTATTTCGCTGCACAAGCTTATTAAGCTCAGACTGACTTTGACCAAGCATTAAATTGTTTTCCTTAAGTTGATGTTGGGTTTCCTCGATAAAATTTTTAAGATCTTCTAGGAGGGCGTCGCGGTCAATTGGATTTTCGGATTTTGGCTCAATTCGATCTAATGCCATGATTATCACCTCTAAAACAGTAGGAGACTATTTGCCTGATAGTATAGCATAACATGACAGCTGAAATTTTTTTACGGCAGGATTCGGTAAATAAGCATCCTGCCATGTCCTTGGATTGTTGCGTAATTCAGTTTTGATTGATACAAAACAGGTAGATCCAACGCGTCGATTTGGGGATACCAATTCTCAAAAGTCATCAGGTATCTGGCGCCTGATTGATTGAGGTATTCCATGATTTGAATTTCATTTCGCATGAATGGAATAACCTCAGGCGTTATCAACCCAGCCAGGTCGATAATTTTATGCTCTCCAAAATAGCCCAGAGCTCCAATATCATGCGCTGCGACAGTTTCGTTCTTTGCGATAAAGCGTTGAATCCACCTGGCAGTGTCAACCAATTCAGATTCAATCACCGCAACATCAAGCGAATACCGCCTGCATCCAATGAATAGAAATGCCACGACCATGATCGCAAGCATTGAGAGATACGCAAATTTTATGCGCGCAGCTGCTCTGGATCGCGTGAACAATTCATCGCAGGCTGAAAGAAATCCGCAAGAAGCATACACGACATAGACAGGGATCAACGGCATCAAGTATCTTCCGTACTGGTAAGTAACCGGTAGTTTCCAGGTATAAGCACAGATAAAACCCAAAATAAGCAATATGAAACCCAGATTACGCCATTTTTTTGTCCTGATATCACGATAGACCATGTAAACGAGCGCCGGCAACAATACAAATCCAATGCCAATTAATAACTGAGACGCCAATCTTCCGAAATTGTATGTGAATGAATATCGGGACAATTCGAAATATTCGCTTTGTTTTGCAATCATCGTGTTCGGGAAAATACGGTCAGATAAATACAAATTGAAAGCCACATAGAGCCCGAATCCGGGTGCGAATCCGATCAGTAGATGGATAGCTGCTTTGATTTTTGAGGAAAATCGCGCGTTATCGAACGCCAGCCACCAAAGGATGAATCCAGACCATATCAGCGCATCCGGTCGAACCCAAAGTCCAATTCCGAGTAAAAGACCAACCATAAGCCAATTGGGTCTCTCAGATACCGTCAATAATACGAGAATCAATAAAACAGTACAGGATAATAGAATTTCCATTCCCGAGAATGCCGCCCAGACCAGGTGCCACTCGGAACAAACAAGAATTCCAACCCAGGGCATAGACGGTGTGTACTCATTTATCATTCTCCTAACCAGAATCTCGGAAAGCAACCCGGTGAGAAACAAAAAAAACACCCCGAGTGAATATGACCACCATAGATTGTTAACTGCCAACAAATTTCCCAACGCCAGTAAACCCGTCCATAAGGGAGAGGTTGATCCTGATGTCAGCTCGCCTTGGTTATACGACCATTGACGATGAAGAACTAAATTCTTCGCAAATGTTTGATGGATCCATGCATCATCCAGCGGGAAACCAAGCCTGTAGGTGCGGCTTGCTGCTCCCAGGTAAATCGCGGCAATAAGCAGACAAACCACGAACAATATCACAGCGTTTAT
>CAZCHK010000123.1:0-2064 GCA_964498605.1 uncultured Anaerolineaceae bacterium
GTGGTCAGGGAGGGGTTGAAGTAGGAAGCCAGGGGCATGTCGTCAAAGCCAACGACCGAACAGTCCTGGGGGACACGCCAGCCTCTTTTTTTCATCACATCGATCACGCCCACGGCCATGCGGTCGTTCTGAGCGAACACCGCCGTAAACTCCGATCCCTTTTCGATCAGCTGGTCGGCTGCCTGCTGCCCGGCTGTAGCCGACCAGTCACCGCTCAGCGCGAGCGACTCGTCCACCCCGAGACCGGCCTCCGCCAGGGCCTGGCGGTACCCCTGCGCGCGGTCCTGGACGCAGTCCTCTTCCAGCGGTCCGCTGATCAGGGCGATGCGTTTGTGCCCCAGGTCGAGAAGGTGGCGGGTGGCAAGGTACCCGCCCCGCACGTCATCCAGCGCGACGGAGGCCAGCCCCTGGCTGCGCGGACGGGCGCCCATCAGGACAACGGGTACAGCTTTTGGCAGAAAGCGCTGGCGCTCATCGGCGTACGGGTTGATCACCAGCAGCCCCTCCGTGCGCCGGCTCTGCACCAGCTGTTCCATGAGTTTGCAGAAGCCTTCCGCGTCGGTAGCCGTGGCGCTGATCAGGAAGTAGCCCCTCTCGCGGGCGTACACTTCCGCGCCTTCGATCATGCTGGCAAAGGTGTAATCGGTCAGGTTGGGCGAGATGCAGGCGAACGTGCGCGAGTCCCCGAAGGACATCGAGCGGGCGATCGCGCTGGGGTGGTAACCGAGAGAGGCGATCGCCGCCTCCACCTTCGCTCGCGTTTCGGGGTTAATTCTTTCCGACCCGTTGATCAGGCGCGAAACGGTCTGGTGGGAGACTCCCGCCAGGTGAGCGACGTCGCGGATCGTGGGTCGTTTGTGCGCCATGTACAGCAATTAACTCATTTTGATGTTACCGGTCATGTGACCGGTAACATAACTATACAGACAATGCGCTGGTTTGTCAATGGAATAAGCCGATCCTTTTGAATGAAGCTGTGGCAATTGAGGCCGCCAGCTGGTCACTTCATTGAGAAGCACGGTCTTTATTTTTCGCGCGGAGCGAACCTCTAGAATCTTTTCCGCAGCAGATCCAACCCGGTACTTGAAAGTTCCAGTAAAAGTGCAATAATGATTTCAACCGTGGAGGAATTTCCTGAGCCCCGGTCAATCAATGGTCTTCTTCGAGCTTCTAGGTTTTTTTACAACGGGAGGTCGGCAGCATGAAAAAGGATACAGCTGAATCAGTGCGGGTGGTTGATACGGAATCCTCCCGGGACCTGGCGCATCTGGCCATGGACCAGTCTGCGGACCTGATCTGGATGATCGATGGGAAGGATTTCCGTCTGCAGTATGCCAATCAAAGTTTTCGGAAGCACGCCCGGAAACAATTGGGGATGAAGGTCCGGCTCGGGGCAGCTCCCCAGGAAGCCTGCGCCGAGGAGGCCGCCAGCGCTGCTCTGTGGACAAAGCTTTATCGAAGGGCAAAAAGGGAAGAATTCTCAGTGGAGTTTCCTTCCCGCGGCTGCTTTTTCAACCTCCGCTTTCAGCAGGTACACGCTGACAGCGCCCGGACATCGATACTTGTCACCGCTACGGACATCACCTCCTGGAAGAAAAGGGAGCTGGAACTTGACGCCAGCGAGGAGTTATTCCGCGGGGCGTTCGACCGCGCCAACATCGGGGTCTGCCTGGTCTCCATGCGGGGCGTTTTTCTGAATGTCAACCGCGAGCTCTGCCGCATGCTCGGATACCGCCAGGAAGAGCTGGTGGGAAAAAAGTTCAACGATTTCACGCTCGAGGCGGACCGCGCGCTCGGTTCGGACATGCTGCGCAGGCTGGAGACGGGCAAGATCCACACCTGCCAGTTCGAAAAGCGCTACCGCTGCAAGGACGGGCGGATCATGTGGGCCAGCGTCTCGGTGTCCGCGGTCAGAAATCCGCAGGCAGGCACGCTGCACCTGGTCAGCAGTATCCAGGACATCAGCGCCAAGAAGCGCCACATGGAGGAGACCCAGCTCAGCGAAGAGCGCTACCGCAACCTGGTCGAGAACCAGCCCGCGCTGATCTCCCGCAGCGACCTGGA
>CAZCHK010000123.1:2164-3612 GCA_964498605.1 uncultured Anaerolineaceae bacterium
GACATCACCGACGAGAAGAACTCGGAGGCTGTGCTGCGGGAAAGCGAGCAGCGCTACCGGCGCCTGGCCAGGCAGCTCGAGCTGGTCAACAAGACCGGACTGAATATCGCCGCCGGGTTGAAGTTCGAGGACCTGATGAACACCCTCTACCAGGAGTGCCGCCAGATCGTCGACATCGATACCTTCTATCTGGCCCTGCTGGATGCCAGCACCAGGATCGTGAGCTTCCCGATCTATTACGAGGAGGGGCAGCGCAAAACCTTCGCCCCGGTGAGCCTCAAGGAAAAACCGGGCCTGATCGCCCACATCGTCCGCACCCGCAGGACCTTTTACTGCCCGGACGCGGAGCATTTTCCAGCCGACATCCCGCTCATCCGCCTGCCAGGGAAAGTGAACCAATCCGCCCTGGGCGTGCCGCTGGTCATCAACGACAGGGTGATCGGGGTCCTCTCCATCCAGAGCCACATGAAGGAGGCTTATTCGCCCGAACAGGTATCCATGCTGGAGAGCCTGGCCACCCAGGCCGCCATCGCCATCCAGAACAGCCAGCTGTACGAGAATGTCCAGCAGGAGAAGGCCCTGACCGACGCGCTGCTGGACAACATCCCGGAATTCTTCTTCCTGGTGGACAGGCACGGCAAACTGATGCGCTGGAACAAACAAAGCGCCGCCCTGTGGGGCAACATCCCCGGAGCCGCCCAGGGGCTTGAGCTGGACAGGCTGATCGTCTCCGAGGGCCAGGTGCGCCTGGCGGAGATCCTCACGCAGGCGCTGGAGGCAGGCCGGGTGCGCAGGGAAATCCAGCTGACCCTGCTGGACGGGCGGCGCATGCCCATCATCCTGGTTGTAACCCGCCACGAGCTGGGTGAGGAGACCGTCCTGCTGGGGGTGGCCCTGGACATCACCGAGCAGAAGATCCTGGAAGCGGACATCCGCAACAGCTACCAGCAGCTGCATGACACCTTCATCAGCTCGATCGACCTGCTGGCCAGGATCAGCGGACAGCGCGACTCCTACACCGCCGGGCACCAGGAGCGCGTTTCGCACCTGGCCGTGGCCATCGCCCAGGAAATGGGACTGTCTGAAAGCGTGATCGAGGGCATCAAGGTGGCGGGTACCATCCACGACATCGGCAAGATCAGCCTGCCGTCCGAGCTGCTCTCCAAACCTTCCCGGTTGTCCAGCCTGGAGTTCGACCTCATCAAGACCCACGCCCAGAACGGTTATGACATCCTCAGCCAGTACACCTTTCCCTGGCCGCTGGCCGAGATCATCTACCAGCACCACGAGCGCCTGGACGGCTCCGGCTATCCGCTGCACCTGCAGGGCAGCGAGCTGCTGCTGGAAGCCAGGATCCTGGCCGTGGCCGACGTGGTCGAGGCCATGTCCTCCCACCGTCCCTACCGCCCCGCCCTGGGGCTGGACAAGGCCATCCAGGAGCTGAAAGA
>CAZCHK010000124.1:0-3567 GCA_964498605.1 uncultured Anaerolineaceae bacterium
AGCTTTTAAACCTTGATTTTCTGATATTCTTCTAATGGAGTTCTGCGAATATCTATAGAACAATGCTTACATAGAACTGGAGAAACCGCATGTTAAGAATCGGAGACAAGGCACCTGATTTTTCCCTGCCCAGCCACTTGGAAAAAATTGTTTCCCTGAGCGATTTTCGGAGCAGCAATGTCGTGCTGGCGTTCTTCCCGCTGGCATGGACTCCCATATGAACGGGTCAGATCCCGTCTTACGAAGCTGAGAAGGCCAAGTTCGCGGGATTGAATACCCAGGTTCTGGGTATCAGCGTTGATCATGTACCCTGTCTGAAAGCGTGGGCGGAGAGCCTGGGCGGGATCAGCTTTCCGCTGCTGAGTGATTTCTGGCCGCACGGTGCGGTGGCCAAAAAATACGGCGTGCTGCGCAAGGAGGGATACACCGAGCGCGCTTTGTTCATCGTGGACAAGCAGGGTTTCGTGCGCTACGTGGACGTCCACGCCATTGACGAACAACCCGACAACAACGTGCTGCGCGCAGCGCTGCGCGAGATCGATCCGGAGGCGGCCGCCAGCGAGCCAGCCGAATTAAAGCCGGCGGCAGGCAGCCTGCCCCACGGCGGCATCATCATGTACTGCACGCCCTGGTGCCCCGACTGCAAGCGCGCCCGCGCCTGGCTTTCCGACAGGGGGGCGGAGTTCACCGAGGTGGACATCTACGCCACGCCGGGAGCGGAAGAACAGGTGCGCACCTGGAACAGGGGGTTCCTGGTGACCCCCACGTTCGACATCGACGGGACGATCATTTCGGATTTCCAGGAGGACGAGCTAAGAAAAACGATTAATAAGTGAGCCTCGTTCCTTTCGAGGTCCATGCGCAGCGTTCACGCCCTCTCACGACAGGATGAAGAGAAGGATTGTTGCGATTGAGATAAAAACCGCCAGAAAAATAATGAAAATGTTCTGCAGGGGTTTATTGATCCACTTCCCCATCACGCGTCGATTGTTCACAATTTTTAATGTCAGCACCATGACGAACGGCATGAGGATGGCGTTGATGGCTTGAGTGAGCCACATGAGCGGAAAAAGGGGTAGACCCGGAATCAGGACGACCACGGAGCTGACCAGGATCATTCCGACCAAGACCCCGTAGAAAATCCGCGCACTGCGGAAGGGCTGATCGACCCCGCGCTCCCAGCCAAAGGCTTCGCACAGCGCATACGCGGAGGACAGCGGTAGCACAAAGGCAGCCAGCAGCGAGGCACCCACCAGACCTAGCGAGAACAGGATGAAAGCGCCCTTCCCGGCCAGAGGTTCGAGGGCCATGGCCGCCTGTTCGGCCGATTCGACGCGCACACCTCTCTGGAAGAGCGTGCCCGCGGTAGCAATGATGATAAATGCTGAAACGACGTTTCCCCACACGGCTCCGAGGGTAACATCGGTTTTCGTCTGTTTGTAATTTGCAAGGGGCACCCCTTTCTCTGCCACAGACGCGGTGATGTACACCAGCCCCCAGGGTGTAATGGTGGTACCGACCGTTGCTAAGAGCATCATCATGTACTGTCTGTCCGTCAGGCTTGGAAGGGAGGGGATGATTAAATTCACGCCTATTTGCCCCCAATCTGGAGCCGGGCGTATGACAAACGCGGAAATGACATAGCTGATGGCACACAGGCTCAGCACGATCAGAATTCTCTCGACCTTGTTATACGAACCACGCAGGAGCGAAAAAATGACCACCGCCGCCGCCAGGGGAACCGTGATGTATTTTGTCACCCCGAACAGCTCACCGGATGCGGCTATCCCCGCAAATTGGGCAACAGTTGTGCCAAGGTTCGCGACCAGCAGGAGGCCCATGGATAACAAGGTCGTCTTGAGGTTGAAGTTTTCGCGAATGAGATCAGATAATCCTTTTCCGGTGACCGCGCCTATCCTGGATCCCATTTCCTGAACCGCCACTTCACCGAAAGTGATCAGAGTCAATACCCACAGCATCTTGTAGCCATAGGCTGAGCCGACCAGAGAGTACGTGGCAATTCCCGCGGCGTCGTTATCTGCGCTGGCGGTAATCAACCCGGGTCCTATGATCGTCAAGAAGAGGAGAACGCGCCTCCAAACAGGGCGTAAGCGTTGTTTCCACATGCTGGCTGTCCCGCCCTTATTGTACCGTAGATAGTCAAACCTTTTCTTGGACGGTCAGGCGGGTGACCGTGCCGCTTTTGTTGCCAGCCAGTGATTGAGCGCGAGGGAGGACAGGATAATCCCCCCACCGATGACCAGCCGCCGCCAGTCCGCCTGCTCACCAAAGAACAGCAGCGAGATCGCCACCGCGACCGGGATCTTCAGGTCGTTCATGATCGCCAGCGCGCCCGGGTCGACCTTGCGCGCCCCGGAATTCCACAGAAAAAAACTGAGCCCTGAAGCTATGACGCCCAGGTAGACCAGCGTCAGGACGTGCGTGCTGTTCAGCTGCAGCCCCCGCCACGGCGTCAGGAAGGCGGAGAGGATAGCGGTCACCAGCGCCGCCCCCAGGTAAAGCCAGCCGAACACCCGGCGGTCCGCCAGCTGCGGGTTTTTTGCCATCAAGCGGCGGTAGTAGACCTGCCCGAAGGCAAAGCACAGGTTGGACGCCTGCACGAGGACGACTCCCGTCACGCCGGAGCGTGTCTCGAAATTTTCGAACACGATGACCGCGGCTCCCGCGCACGCCATCAGCGAGGTCAGCAGGTAGTTCCATCGCAAGCGCCTCTCAAAGCCGCTCTCCATCAGCACGATCATCAGCGGGGTGGTGATCGTGAGGAGCGCGATTTCGTAGGCCTTGAGGAACTGGAAGGCGGCGTTGTACGTGACGTACATGAAGCCAAACTGGAGCACTCCCACCAGCATCAGCCGAAGGGAAAGGGCTCGTGTAACCTTCCTCCATGCGGTGAAGGGCAGGAACACCAGGAGCGCCGCCGCCAGTCGAGCGAAGGAGATGAAGTGCGGGTCAATCCCGGCCAGGTTGCCCTTGACCAGTCCGAAAGAGAATCCCCAGATGAGCGTGACGAGAAGCAGGTAGATCAAAGCAGCGTTCCGTGGAAAACGGTCACGGCCTGGCCCAGGATGGCCACGCGCTCCCCCTCGAGGCGTACCTGTATCACGCCCCCGCGGGCGGACAGCTGGTGAGCCAGCATGGCGCTTTTGCGCAGTTTCGATCCCCAGTAAGGTGCCAGCGAGCAGTGGGCCGAGCCCGTCACTGGATCTTCATTGATGCCCACCCACGGGGCAAAATAGCGCGAGACAAAATCCACCCCCTCAGCCCGGGCGCGCGCGGTGACGATCAGGCCCTGCACTTCAGCCTGCTGCATGCGCGTGAAATCCGGACGCAGTTCGCGCAGGCGCTCCTCGTCCGCCACCTCGATCAGGGCGTTCTCGCCGCCCAGGCCAAAAAAGAGCGATGCGGCTCCAATGCTGTCCACCAGCGCCTGGAGCGGCTCGGCCGCGACCACCGGGATGAGCGGAAAGCCCAGTTCGATCCACCCGTTCGTTGCTTGCTCACCTGCCAGGTGTAGGTGTGACCGCCCTCCTCAGGGTAGATCGTATA
>CAZCHK010000125.1:0-3485 GCA_964498605.1 uncultured Anaerolineaceae bacterium
GGCGCGGTAGACAGTTCCGAAGCTACCTTTGCCGAGGATTTCAAGGAGATCATATTTACCAATGAGAGTCATAAGTCACCTTATGATAATTCTATAATTATCTTCCATTTTTAAGGGTAATAACGAAAGATCTCGCGGAAAAGCTGGTCGATCTGCCCATTTTTTTGCAGCTCCCCGATCGCGCTATTGACGGATTGCTTGAGCTGCGTTGAACCAGGAGGAAAGACAATGTACAGGCTGGCGTTTGGGTTCTCCCGTTGATAGGCTTCGACAAGTTCAGGGTGGAGGAATAAGAATCGGGTCGCCAATGTTCTTTCCATGATGACAATATCCACCTTGCCGTCCAACAGGTCCGCAATCGCGTCTTCCATGTTGTCGAAACGGAGCACCAGCTGTTCGCTCATGTCCCCGCTGCTCACAAGTTCCGCCTCCAGCCAGGCATCCTGCCACGAGTCCTGTTGCACGCCAACCCGGTAGGTGGATATGTCCTCCGGGCTTGCGATGCCGCCCATGAAGCTCTTTTTCACCAGGAACACATCTGGATTTTCCAGGTAGGCAATGGAAAAATCCATGCTTCTATCTCTTTCTTCAGAGTAACCGATGGCGGCGATGGCAAGATCTACCTCTTGGTTCTGTACTGCTTCAAACAGCACATCGAATGGCTTTTCCACCCAGACGATCTCGACACCCATTTCCTCGGCGATCATTTCCATCAACTCGATATCAAAACCAATAAGCTCTCCCGCATCATTGATATATTCATAGGGTGGGTAGGCAAAGTCCGATCCTACCTTGAGCACAATCATCTCATTGTTCTGGGGGTTACCATTTAATGTTCCTTGGCGCAGCGCGTTGATTGTCAGGAACAAGACAAGCGCGGTGACTGCCAGGAAACCCAGCGCGGCGCCAATCCATACCCAAAACCTCTTTGAACGACTTTTCTTGGGCAAGGGCGGTAGTGTGGGGCGAGTTGGTGGGAAGGATGGCTGTATGGGTGGCGCGGTATGTGGGGTAACGTCTTGGGCGAGCTGCACATCCGGCTGCTTTTTTTGGTTCTCCAGGTTCTGGATGAACTCACGGATCGACGCATACCTTTCCTGCGGCTTCTTTGACAGCGCCTTATTCAACACATCGTTCAGTTTCTCAGGAACCCCTTCCCGCCATTTTTCCGGCAGACTGGGGGCTTCCAGTACATGTTTTTTCATCACGACGGGAGTTGTGTCCCCGCTGAAGGGTTTTTTCCCGCTCAACATCTCTGCCACAACGCAAGCCAGCGCGTACTGGTCGCTGGCAGGCGCAGCAGGTTCGCCGTTCCATATCTCCGGAGCCACGTAGTTGGGTGTGCCCAGCACCATCCCCGCTGAACTTCCGCTCAGGCTGCTCGAAGCCGCTTTTACCAGCCCAAAATCAGAGAGCACCGCGTTGCCCTGCTTGTCAAAGAGAATGTTCTCAGGCTTGATATCCCGATGTACCAGTTTTTCCTGCGTGTGTGCCACATGCAGCCCATCGCCGATCTGCTGAATGATCTTCAGAGTTTCTGCCCAGGACAGGAGACCTGCTTTCTTGAGCCTGTCTCTCAGGCTGCCGCCCTGCAGGTAGCGCATGGCGATGTACATCCTGCCCTCTTCTTCGCCCAGCTCATAAATCGAGACGATGTTGGGATGCTCCAGCTTGGCAAGCACCTTGGCTTCTTTCCTGAAGCGTTCGATGAAGCTCTCGTCCACCATCAGCTGTGGATGGAGGATCTTGATCGCTACCTCGCGCTCCAGGCTGCGGTCCATGGCGCGATAAACCGTGCCAAAGCCGCCTTTGCCGAGGACCTCAAGGAGATCGAATTTTCCAAGTTGGGTCATTCAAAAATCTCAAATTAAAAATAGAAAAAATAGTTCAAAACGACATACAGGAAACATGCAATTCCAAGAATTAACCCCATGACAGCAAATCCTTTTCCTCGAAACATCTTGATTTTTTTGAATTGACCTAATGAAACTGCGCTCAGGATAATTGCGGGAATCGGGAACACGTAAATAAAAAACGGTAGTGGAAATAAGCAGAATATTCCCAGGATGAAACTGGTGATAGCCAAGCCACTCCATTTTTTTCTTGATCCAGGGGCATTTACCACAGGAAGAACAGCTTGCATTTGGGGAGGCCTGGGAAGAGGTGGTTGTTTTGTTGAGACTGGGAGATCCACTGCCAAGGCGGGAATGGTTGGTGGTTTCGAAACTTCAACAACAGGCTTGTTAACGGTTTTCTGTGCTGAAATTGTCGAAACAGCGGCTGCAAGTTGCTTCATGCTGCCAAATCGCTGCCCAGGTTCTTTTTCAAGCGCTTGCTGCAGTACTTCCCGAATACCCTCAGGTGTGCCTGCCGGCCAAGTCTCTGGAAGCACAATTGGATCGAAATGCTTTTTCATGATCTGGGGGGTCGTGCTGCCGCCGAAGAGCACTTTTCCGGTGAGCATTTCAAACACAACGCACGCCAGGCTGTACACGTCCGTGGCGGGGGTGGCGGTTTCTCCCTGCCACACTTCTGGCGCGATGTAATTGGGTGTGCCCAGCATCACGCCCGTGGTGCTCATCCCGCTGCTGGTTGCCGCTTTAACCAGACCGAAATCTGTGATCACCGCGCCTTCTTTGGGACTGATGATGATGTTGGCGGGTTTGACATCGCGGTGCACCATGCCCTGCTTATGCGCGTAGTCCAGGGCGTCCGCCACATCTTGAAAGACCTGCAGTACTTCTTCCCAGGGGAGGGCACCTCGATCCCGGATCATCTGCGCCAATGATTTTCCCGCAATGTAGCGCATGACGATGTAAAAACGACCTTCGTCCTGATCCAGGTCGAGGATGGTGGCGATATGGGGGTGGAAGAGCTTGCCTGCCGAGAGGGCTTCCTGCCGGAAGCGGCTGACAACATCCGGGTCATCCTCCCAGCCGGGTTTGAGAACTTTGATAGCTACTTCGCGCTGCAGGCTGTCCACCGCGCGGTAGACCGTACCAAAGCCACCTTTGCCCAGCTGCTCTTGCAAATCATATTTTCCCAGCTTTTTCATCCCGCACCACCTTGTTGTTTGAATGGCTTAATTGTACTTTCAAAATATCAAGACTCGAAATAATGATGAGGGAATTTCATTCAAGTAGACAATTATTTCCCGGTCAATATGGGAAAAACTCAGAAGTGAAGACTACTGCAGGCAGCTCTGACATTGCATTAATATTTTTGTGCTTTCTTATACTGAATTTCTCTCTTGAAGCTGTAACGGATTTCCCCGATACTTCCAGTATTTATAATTTTCTTAAATTCGGCAGGGGGAAAAGCCCCCCTGCACCCCCTTTATAGAAGATTAGGATCCTAGCATCTAGAAGCTTAGAACTAGGGAGTGAGGGAGCAGCGGAAGCCGATGCTGCCGTTCGCGGGGTCCGGGTCGTACCAGGTGCGGTTGGACGAACGGACGCAGCTCCCGCTGTCGTACCACGAGCCGC
>CAZCHK010000126.1:0-3480 GCA_964498605.1 uncultured Anaerolineaceae bacterium
TCACGCCTCTCACGCTGGACATGACCGCACGGGTGGACCTGGAAGAATTGGAGAAGACCCTCAAAGGCTAATATGTCCTTACCTCCAATAGACAAGTGAAAAATATTGTTGTGTCTTACAAGCAGATTTGGGTTTAAACATGAATGCTGGCTCAGATCGGTAAAACCGGATCAGGCGAGAAAAATGGATCAGCAGTACAGTGATTTCATCGAAAATCGACACTCGTAAGCGTCCTTGTAAAAGACCTCTTTTTGCTGTGAAATAAACAGGTAACAATGTTATCTAAATAAAACAGGGCCGCTGATTAGTATCAGGCGACCCTGCTGTGTCCATTTTCCCGGATGCTTGGTGGTTTTTCTATGGCACGATTGTCATGCTTTGCACCAGCTCATCCAGCAGGATCAGGCTGGGGTTGAAGCTGTCATCTGCCAGTGCGTCCAGCTGTGGTATTAGAGCGGCGAGGTAATCCTCATACCCTTCAGACCAGGTGGAGTGATCGCCGCCAGGCACTTCGTCCGTTTCAGGCAGGAAGGCGTTGGTGAGGGGTAAAATGACCGACACCCAGTACTGCCCGTCGCTGGTGATTCCCTGGAAGGTGTAGAAGAGCTCATTGTTGTTGATGGGTACCGCCCACTGCGAGTAGGTGGTGATGAAGCGGAATCCGCTCAGTGCGGGGGTGTCGATGCGCTGCACCTTGGCGTGGAACACCTGCGCGGCATTGAACAGGGGCAACAGGGGGATGCCGTTGCCAATCGGGCCGCCGGCAAGCAGCGCCTGCATGCTCGCCACGCGCGTGTTGATGTTATCCGGCGCGATTTCACTGAAACGAGCAATCGGGTAAATGATGATGCGCGGAGCGTGGAATTTTTCCCCGGTGATGTAGCCGGTCAGTGTCAGCTCGTCGTGAGCCGGATACGTATCAAAGAGCATGCCATCGGGGTTGATGTTCTCAGGCAGGTTCTCGCAGATTATTCCGGAAGCCAGCGCCGGGCTGAGGAACAGGGAAACGCGTCCACACTGGGCGTTCGGGGCGGGGGCCTGCTCACCTGGCTGCACGGTGGGCTCAGCAGGCTGCACGCCCATGGCTGCCACCGTGGCCGCCACAGATGTTTCCATGGCAGCCATGCTCTCCACGGTACCCGCCACGGAGGTGGCCAGAGGGTCTCCGGACGGGAACAGATCGCAGGCGCTCAAGAGGCTGATCAGCACGAATGAAAATATGATAATGGCTGTTTTTTTCATGGTTTCTCTCCTGACATGTTTTATGTAATTATATGACGAATTTGCGAACGGTTTGTTCCACGTAACACGTTCAGCTGGTAACGATACATCTGAACAATAGCATTCCTCCAGGCTGACCTGCACAAGACCAGATCAAGCCAGCTTGCTGGTGCATGCCTGCTTTCTTTGCAGGAATTTGTCCATGTGGCGCACATTGGCTTCAAAGCGCCTGGCACCGGCTGCCAGCCATGGATGGAAAATCTCGGGCAGGCGCACCTGCAGGGCTTCCTGCAGTGTACAACTCTTGCTCACGACCTCGCTGACCAGCGCTTCCAGCACGTCGGAGTACGCCAGCTCCATCTGCAAGTCAGCCTTTCCACGGATAAGTGGTGATTTCGGGGGAGGTTTGTTTTCATGATCCCCTCTACTATCTTTATCGCAGGACAACGCAACAAGACGAGGTTCTATCCACGCGGACCCTTTCCCTTGAGTCGCTGGTACAGCTCCCACAGGGCGGTGCGGTTGCTGTCGAAATGCAGCTGCTGGCGGGCTGCCTCATAGGTCAGCCAGTCAAAATCGACGTGCTCTTCAGACAGGGTAATGGCTTCACCCTTCACTTCCAGTCCGAAAAAACGCTGTGGGATGACATAGATGTCCTTGCCCCAAAGGTAACTGTCTCGGAATTTACTCACCGGGACTGAATCGGTGCTGTCCAACCTGAGGAAGCGATCCGTGTCAATACCTGTCTCCTCACGCTTCTCGCGCCGGGCTGCCTGCAGGGGGGTCTCGTCATCCTCAGCGCCGCCGGCAACACCCTGCCAGAAGCCAGCATCCGAGCGCTTGAACAAGGCAAATTCATACTCACCACGACCGGTTCTTCGAAAGGGGAGTACAAGGATCTGTAATGGGGCTCTGCTCATGCCAACTCACGCTTTAAATTTTGCCTTGCGAACCCTGGCGCTTTTTGTACCGCAGCCAGGTCGTCCAGATCTTCTCTTTTTCGTCATGCCAGGTGACATTTCTCAGAAATGGAAAATCCTGCGCCGAAACACTCATTTTTGCCAGCGGAACAACCGGCCGTGGGTTGCACCATTCATCAAAACGCACCAATCCCTGGTCTGTTGGCGTGAAACCCGCCTTTGGCAGGATGTACAGCGTTCCCTCCTGCCAGATGTCGCTGCCGCAATATTGGGCGTTGAGCGAAAAAAAGTAAAAGCGCTTCTGCCAGGTGCTCTTCCCATCAATCACAAAGCAGCCGTTGCGAAACGAGCCCCTGTATCCCGTTCGGTTCACGATGGCAAAAAAGATCGGCCAGATGCCGTCGCCGCTGGCAAACACAGCCAGTCGGTTTCTACCACTGCAGTCGGTCTGTTCTTTTGGAAGCAGCACCTCCAGGTCAGGCTGTTGGGAGCCATGAAGCAGAACGTCTTTCTGCCTCAGGATAAAGCTCAGGAATTCATGCTTTGGATACTCACAAAGGTAAATGGTTTTTCCGCTGATCCCCTTCGCGCACATTTCCGCAAATAAGGTCTCGAAGGCGGCCTGTCTTTGCGGTGTGACCACCGAAACAGGTGCCTGCAGGAAGAGGAGGTCGAGTGTTCCAGCAATTATCAAACGCACTAGGCCAGTACTCATCATTTCACCTCGGATTGATAGTATATCGAAGCAAATGCTTTTCTAATCCACTCCGGATGATCAGAGGTTGAACTGCCTTGCGCTTCGCGCCGTTCGCGCTTACGAGAGCGGTGGTGGCGCGCCGGCAGGGTTGGAAGCGCCAATATTCTGATCCACGGTCAGAAGGGCTCCCGTGTATTTGAGAGTAATGTGCACAAAACCGCCCGGCTGCGCCGTAAACGTGACCAATTTGGTCACCCCATCCGCGTTGAAGACCACGGCTAACTCGTTTTCAGAGTAGGAAGTGGGAAACTCGAGCGTCTGGTCATTTTTCAGCAGTCCCACTTCGACACCATTAAGAGATACCCGCACCGCCATGGCCGCCCCGACCAGGCTGGCAGTGCGCGTGATGGCCACCCGGCAGGGAGCCGTCAGCGGGACGGAGGCAGCCACACGCTGCTGAGAGGCTGCCGCGCGCTTGGCAAGAAATTTTTCACTGTCAATGGCATTTTTAATCGAAAATACATCGATTACGATGAACACCACGATCATGATGGCAAAGATCACCGGTGAGATCCTGATGCCGAAAAACGCCATGTCATAGTCCCCCGAAGAATAGCCGACGATCCCCCAGATGGCGATCAG
>CAZCHK010000127.1:0-3468 GCA_964498605.1 uncultured Anaerolineaceae bacterium
TTACGCGGATTATTTTCATCATCTACTCCATCGAACCCAATGCCATCAGCAGCTTTTGAAATTTTTGGTTAACGATTTATGGCGGGTAAGCCACCGTATAGATATGCTTTCCACCGTTCAATGGACCCTTGAGTAAAGCATCGATCTCTGCAGGATCACGCTGGGTGACCTTGTTCGCCGGAGGCAATTGCCCGGCGGGGAACTTCGCCATAATGTCGCCTATCAGGCGGACCATGTAATCCAGCAGTGCTTCCAGTCCAGGCTTGGCTTTTTCGGGATCCGCCAATGTTGGTCTGCCGATGACCCCTTCCGGGTAGACCAGCACTTCAGCGCCGCCCAGCCCGACATGCTCGTGCCCTTTGATAGGAGCGTGGTACACCTCTCCACCTTTATCCACATGACCGGGCGGCAGGAAGCCTTCCGGCTTGGTATCCACAACAAGCTTCATGTCCATGAATTCAGGGAACAGCGCCAGCGAATAGGATGCTTCGACCTCGCAGGCGTGCTGGAAGGGGGTCTCGAACGGACCACCATGAGCCTTATCTTTCAAATGGTCGTGTATGACCGTCGGCCAGTGCAGTGAAACCAGAACACAGGGCACCTGGTACTTCTTGGCAAACTGGTGCAGCGCCAGAGGGATGACCTCTTCCTGACCGTGCCCGTTGAGGATAATCTGCTTGCGAAATCCCATGTTCCAAAATCCGGCGATCATGGCGCGCAGGTTCGCCAGGAAGGCGTCCTCTGGGATAACCACGGTGCCCGGCATGCCCAGATGATTATAGGGGTGGGACCCATACCAGACCGGCTCAGCCACCGTGCAGCCGGTTGCCAGCGCCACCTGCTCGGCCATGCGCGTAACAAGGAAGGTGTCTTCCCCCAACGGCTGCCCTGCGCCATGACACTCCGTGCTGCCCACCGGGATGATCAGCAGGTCGTTGGTTTTCAACCGCTCGTTGATCTGGGTCATGTTCATCGTCTGCAGGTACACGGCATCCGGTCTTTCCATGTGCCCGGTTTCGGGAGGTATTTGCCATTCGCTCATTTCATGCTCCTTGTGATTCAAGCGCAAACTTGATAATGAAAAAATGAATTTTCATGTGAATCATTTTAGATATCCATCTAAAAAATTGATGACCAAAGTCAAGTTTTCCGTGGTGGAAAATTGTGCTCCACCATGACCCGCGCCGGCGATGGAAACATATGTCACGTTCCCCACGCCGATACTTGCTTCCAGCGCATCGGCAAAGAGCTCGTTTTGAACGGGAGGAATATTGCAATCCGCGGTGCCATTCTGGATAAAAAAGGCCGCATCCTGGTCATCGATGTAATTCATGGGGTTCGTCTTTCCTACCAGCTCGGGGACGGTCTGGATGGGAGCTCCCACAAGCCTTGATTCCGGGGAAGACGCATCGTCGTGAGTTTGCGGACAGCTGGTTCCAACATACTGCTCATCCATCTTTAAAAAGTCGATCGGTCCAAACCAATCGACCACCGCTTTCACGCAGCTGGATTGATCGGCATAGCCAAGTTCTGCGCCTTCCAGCTCAGCGACACCGCAGGTGGTGCCCAGCAACGAGACAAGGTTTCCCCCGGCTGAAGCGCCCCAGGCTCCGAAATTGTCTGTGTCCAGATCGTATAGCGTGGCATTGCCCCGCAGGAAGCGCACAGCGGCTTTCGCATCATGTATTTGTGCCGGATAGACTGCCTCACCGCTCAACCGGTAATTAATGCTGGCAACAGCATATCCTGATTCAAGCAGTTGATCGACACCCGCCAAACCGGTCCCGTCCGATTTATCCCCCATCATGAAACCTCCCCCATGCACCATGACCACTACTGGAAAGGGTCCGACTCCTGAAGCTGGAATGTAGAGGTCCAGCTTTTGAGCCTGCGAAAGGCTGGCGTAAGCCAGGTCCGAGTGCGTGGGCGAAACAGACGCAAGACTGCCCATTCCACCAGCCCCGCGTCCCTGCGGAACAGCGCTGCCTGGCTGATCAGTTGCGATCTCAACAGTGGATGCTGGAGAAACCGTTGTCGTCGCAACTGAAGCGCAGCTGAGCAACAGAGAGGCAAGCAGAACCAAGGAAATTATCCTGGGAAGCACTCTAAACAACTCTTGCCTTCTCATCAATTCACTCCTGTTTTTGATTATCCAAAATACCCTACCGTACCATTTAATAAACTGGCAGGTGCAGGTCCTTGGACGCCTTGGGGGATTGGGTCAATTCAGGGTAGTACTTGTTGACCATTTCCACCACGATCGAAGCCTGGTCGGCCATGAGCCTGCCGTCGTTGGCCGAGGTGAGCGAACCGTGCGCGCTGATGACAGAGTTGCCAGTCTTGCAATGCACGGGCGCTGCCACGCGCACGATCTCGGGAGCTTCATATACGCGGATGAATCCACCGGAACCGGGGGGGTTGTCGGTATGCACATCCAGGGGAGTCTTCACTGCGGCGCGCAGGGCGGCGATCATGGGGATCTGCAGATCACGCACGGGGTTGATGCTGTCAGCACCCAGGCTCTCGAGAAGCTTGAAAGAACACGGGTTGCAGTGACCGAGGTGGGCGGAGGCTTTGAAGATGATGTCCTTGGGCAGCGCGCCGTCTTTACGCATCTGTCCGATCAGCCACAGCATGCCTTCGTCGTAGATCAGGAATCCGCGGCAGCCCAGCTCGTAACCGCGCTTGATGTCTTCCACGCCACGCAGCACCTGCTCCATGCCTCGCAGCCGGTAGCTGATGCGCACGCCCTGGGACGAAAGGACTGTTGCGCCCGTGTCGTACGTGGCACGCGGCCCAACAGATAAAAGCAGTTCTGCCCCGTACTGTCCACACAGCTTGCAGTACTCCTTGATCTCTTCACGCGTGTGGCGGAACATGCCGTAGGTTTCCGTGACGCGGTTAATGGTGATGTTGTTCTTGGTGGCCGTGTCCAGCAGACCCCCGACCGCCGCGGCGGTGTTGATGGTGGGAACTTCGATCCTGAATGCGCCGCCATCCGGAAAGCGCAGCGACGAAGAAGGCATGTCGAACAGGTCGCCGGTGGGCAGTCCAAGTTTCTTTAAGTATTCTCGGGTTTCCTCAAACATAATATTTCTCCTTAGTAAAAATTTATCTCAGCCCTTGTGTGCCGGTAGCGGCGGGCAATATACCCAGACAAGTTTCAGCGGTTCATCGCCGATGTTCTCAACGCGATGTTTCTTGCCGATCGGAGAGTAAAAAGCCGTCTCCGGTCCGATCTCCCACTCCCCTTCGCCTTCGATGACGAGCTTGGCTTTGCCGCTGATCAAAAATAAAACTTCTTCCGATTCCTCGTGCACATGGTCGGGGATCATGCTGCCGACTTCAGTGATGTTCATTCCCATGGAGAGGTTCTTCACCCCTCCGAACTTCGGCGCCAGCAGCAGCTTCGAAACCCGGGGAGGATCGCGGCGCTCCCCCTCCACATCAGATGCTTTGACAAACGGT
>CAZCHK010000128.1:0-3382 GCA_964498605.1 uncultured Anaerolineaceae bacterium
AGATTATGAGCCGGACCATCCTTCGTCAGGAAGCCTGGGTGAACCGCACCGGAAGCTACGCCCTGGTCCTGCGCGGACTGCGGATGGATCTTTCCTGCAGCGGCAGCCAGATGCAAACGCTTCCCAACGGGATTGCCTTGAGCGTGGCATGCGGTTTAGGGGATGAGGCAAGAATGCAGCCGGAATTCCGCTGGAACCTGCCCGAATTGCCTGAGGGCGAGATGTTCCTCTCGGCAGCAACGGTTGGAATCTTCCAGAACGGGCAGGCACTCACCGATCGGAGCATGAGCCTTTCATTCGAGATGCCGCAGGGTATCGCGCAATCAGAAATGAGCGTGCGGTACTTGGAAAACGGGCAGTGGAGAGCCGTTGCGGATCCACAAATCGAAAACGGTCGGATCGTTGTTGAGGTGAACCAACCGGGGACCTATGCCCTCGTGGCTGTGCCGCAAGCAGAATTGTTGGATTGCAGTGAGGGGATCGCGCGGATCCCTCTGAATGGTGCCACGCTTGTGGTGACCTGTCAGGAAGGCGCGCAGGCCGTGATCTGGCAGGAGACCGAGGCGACATTGCCTGCGCAGATGCCGTTTGAGAGCGTCATTCTGGCAAGCCTCAGTGTGTTCATGGCGCCGACGTTCCAGATCGAAACAGGTGAGAACACAAACCTGGTCGTTCTGCAGCTGGATGGAGGGGTTTGGCGGCAGGTATCCCCAGATCGCGGCTTTACATCAGGAACCTTCCTGGTGACGCGGGCAAGCTCATACTTTTGGAAGTGATTGACGCGTATCCATCCTCATCGATCCAGACTGGCTGGATCGATCGTGTTTTAAGGACCGGGATCCTTTAGTAAATTCATGTATAATCTTTGGGAATAAATCCTGCTGATGATGGGCAGCATGATTGACGGTAGAGATCGTGGGATACCAGCAAGAATGGCAAAATGAAGATTAACAGTCCGTTGAGCAAGATACTGATCATTGGCGTGATCCTGGTCATGCTGGGCGCATACGTCGCCACCTGCAGCATCATCAGTCCTGGCACAGATGGGGATCTGATGTACCTGGACGGCACACTGGTACCGCAGGAACTGCAGCCCATCCTGGCGCGTTTCAGCACCGCCCAGGCTTACCTTGACGACGGCGACAATCAGGCGGCTGTGATCGAACTGTCCACCATCATTGAGGTGAGCACGGACCCGGCGACACTCGCCCAGGCATTCTTTCAGCGGGGGATTGCCTACCAGGCGCAGGGGTTGATCCACAGGGCTATCTCCGACTTCAGCCAGTCCATCGATCTGGATCCGGGACTGCTGGATGCGTTGAAGAGCCGCGCGACTCTGTACGAGGAGCTGGGAGAGACTGAACAGCTTTATGAAGATTACAGTCGGATCCTGTCCATCGCTCCGGATGAGCGCGACGTGCTGCTGCTGCGAGCGCAGCTGCTTTTTAATGAAGGGCAGTACCTCCCTGCGCTGGCTGACTACGGCAAGGCGCTCGAACTGGACCCCGAAGCGGCGGATGTTTACAACGACCGCGGCAGCACCTACCTGCAGCTCGATCAGCTTGACCTGGCATGGTCTGATTTTGAGGAGGCCATCCGGCTTGATCCGCAGCTGGCGAGCGCGTACTACAACCGCGCCGTGGTACTGCTCCAGCGCGGTGATGCTCAGGCCGGGCTGGAGGATCTGCAGACAGCGCTGGAACTGGACGCGCAGCTGTACCAGGTGTACTTCTTGCGTGGGCGTTATTATTACGACCAGGGGCAGTACGAAGAAGCGCTTGAGGACCTGGAGCGCCTGCTGGAGCTGGAGCCGGGCTTTGCCGATGGGATGCTGTACAGGGGGCTGACGCTGTTCAGCCTGGGACGCACCCAGGAGGCTTTCAGTCAGCTCAATCGCATCGTCGCGCTGCAGCCGAAAGTTGCCTCTGCCTACTACTACCGTGGACTCCTGTATGCGATCAGTAACTTAAATGAAGAAGCTATCGAGGATCTGGACCGGGCCATCGAGCTGGATCCGCGCTACATCGATGCTTACTTCCGGCGCGGACAGGTCTACATTCGATTGGAAGAAATCGAACTGGGCCTGCAGGATTTCGCGCAGATGCTTGTTCTCGACCCCGGAAACACCGCGGTACTGATTGAGAGAGCCCAGGTGTATTTGACCATGCAGGACCATGCTTCCGCCATCGCTGATTATGATCGCCTGATCGAGCTCCAGCCGGATTCTGCAGAGGGCTACATCTACCGCGGAGTGGCCTACTACAACTGGCAGCGTCCAGAGGAGGCCATCACCGACCTGGACCAGGCCATCGACCTCGATCCCGGGCAGGAGCAGGCGTATTACATCCGCGGGCGCATCCGCGCTTCTCAGGCCAGGTACACCCTGGCTGTAGAGGATTTCTCTCAGGCTATCCTTCTTTCCCCCGATTACACGGAAGCCTACTATTACCGCGGTCTGGCCTACCGCTACAGCGGTAAAGGAGACCTGGCCATCGCTGATTTTAAGCAAGTGCTCCTGCTGGATGGTGAAGACGGGGACTTGGCAAAAGAAGCGCGCTCGATCCTGGATGATATGGACGTGCCGTAGACAGACATTTTCGCGAAAAACAAGCATCACTTTAAAGGATGAAGTTACTGTATGAAAATGAATCCCGGCAGACCGTTCAGGATCTACCGGGATGTCATGGTTTTTTTTCGAGGGCGGGGTACGGGAATCAGGTTTTCAGGTTGAAGGTCAGTCCATCCGGACCGCGGTCGACCACGATCGTATCACCCGGGGTGAAATCCCCGTTGAGCACCTTCATGGCCAGCTGATCCTGCATTTCATGTTGAATGGCCCGCTTGAGCGGGCGTGCGCCGTAGTCCGGATCGTACCCGACCTGTGATAGCAGTTTTCTGGCGCTGTCTGTGACCTCCAGGCTGAAACCGCGTTCCTGAAGCAGATTCTCTACTCTTTTCAACTGGATCCCCACGATCTCTTCCAGTTGTTTCTTGTCCAGGGGGCGGAAGATGATGATGTCATCGATGCGGTTGAGGAATTCCGGCTTGAAGTGCGCCTGAAGCGTCTGCAGCAGCTCTTCGCGCGAAACATCTTTGTTCCCCAGCCACAGGCTGCTGCCAAGATTGCTGGTCATGACAACGAGCGTGTTGCGGAAGTCCACTGTCCTGCCCTGGCCATCCGTGAGACGGCCGTCGTCCAGCAGCTGCAGCAGGACATTGAAGACCTCAGCGTGTGCTTTCTCAATCTCGTCGAAGAGGATCACACTGTACGGCTGGCGTCTCACCGCTTCGGTGAGCTGACCGCCTTCGTCGAAGCCGATGTAACCAGGAGGAGCGCCGATCAGGCGGGAGACGGTGTGTTTCTCCTGGTACTCTCCCATGT
>CAZCHK010000129.1:0-3372 GCA_964498605.1 uncultured Anaerolineaceae bacterium
CGCGTAAACATGCAGGACTTAACCACCAGGTGGGACGACGTCCCCGAGGTCTATCAGCGCTTGGGGGGAAGAGCATTAATTGACAGGATCCTGCTCGAAGAGGTCCCGCCGACCTGCGATGCCCTGGGTCCTCATAACAAATTGATCTTTGCGCCTGGCCTGCTGGGTGGGGCAGCCGTGACTGCTGCCGGCAGGTTGTCCGTGGGTGGCAAAAGCCCCCTCACGGGAGGAGTGAAAGAGGCCAATGCCGGTGGAACCGCCGGGGATGCCCTCGGTAAATTCGGCATCAAGGCCATTATTGTGGGGGAGCAGCCCAGGTCCAAAGAGTTCTTCATATTGCATGTTGGAAAAGAAACCTCGGAAATCCTTCCCGCGCCCGAGCTGCGTGGGCTGGGCACCTATGCAACCTCAGAAAAATTGAAGAAAAAATTCGGGGCAGAAACCACGATCCTATGTGTTGGGCAGGCGGGTGAGTTTCTCATGCGGGGCGCGGGTGTAGCCTGTACCGGCGAGTCCGATCAGCGCAGCAACCACGCCGCCCGCGGCGGCCTGGGGGCGGTGATGGGCAGTAAAGGTCTCAAGGCGGTCGTGATCGACAAGCCGGTGGGGCTCCAGCGTGAATTTTCCGACGTGAATCTGTTGCGCTCGGCAGCCAAAACGTTCGCCCAGGAATTGATCAACGATCCCAAGCTGGGCACCCAGGGATCTCAGCATTTATACGGCACCGCCTCCATTGTCGGTGTGTGCAACGAGATCGGCATCCTGCCGACGCGCAACTTCAGCCGCGGGGATTTTGACCAGGCTGCTCTCCTCAAAGGGGACCATTTACGTGAAGTGACACTGGCGCGCGGCGGCAAAGTGGGCACCCGCTGCATGCCGGGGTGCACAATTGCCTGCCGCAACGTGTATGTGGACGAAAAAGGTGCGCCAATTGTTGGCACGATGCAGTATGAGACCATCGCCCTGGTCGGTTCGAACCTGGGATTGGGCAGCCTGGACGACGTGGCGCGCCTGAACTACATCTGCAACGACTTTGGCCTGGACACGATCGAAACAGGCGCTGCGCTGGGCGTGGCGATAGAAGCCGGGCTGGCCGGTTTCGGGGACATGCAGAGCATCGTGAGCCTTCTGGTCCAGGTGGGTGAGGGCACGGTGCTGGGCAGGGTGATCGGCAATGGTGCCAGGATTACCGGGCAGGTCCTGGGAATCCGGCGGGTACCGGTTGCGCTGGGGCAGGCCATGCCCGGTTACGATCCGCGCAGCCTGAAAGGGAACGGCGTGACGTACGCCACCTCTCCGCAGGGAGCGGATCACACCGCCGGGAACGCCTTTGGAGCCAGGAACCAGGTCAACCCGCTGGGAGTTGATGGGCAAAAAGAGCTTTCTCTCAAGCTGCAGATCATTGCCGCCATGCTGGACAGCACCGGTTTGTGCCTGTTCGCCAGGCCGCCGATCATTGCGGAGCCGAAGCTGATGGTCGACATGATCAACGGCGTTTACGGATGGGGGTGGACCGCGGCAGACCTGGACCGGTTCAACCGGGATGTTCTGCGCGATGAGCTGGAATTCAACCGCAGGGCGGGTATTACCCAGGCGGATTACCGTATGCCGGAGTACATGCGCGAAGAAGCGCTTCCCCCGCACAACGCGGTCTTTGACGTGCCGGATTCAGACCTGGACGCGGTCTTTGATGCGCTGTAAAGGAATGTTGATGAAAATAGAGATCCATTTACAGGGGCAGCTGGCTGAAAAATACGGTCATTTCATGATAATGGATCTGGAGGGACCCGTGAGCGTAGGTGAATTGATCAGCGAAGCGGGCTTACCGCCAGAGGAGTTGGGCATTGTTGCTGTGGATGGCAGGCAGATAAGCATTAGCGATATGGTCCCCGAACACGGCCGGGTGTCCATTTTTCCCTGGATGTCTGGCGGGTAGCGCGAGTGAGAAAAAACTGGTTGCTTCGATATACCGATCCCGGAGGAGAAAGATGGCTTTACTGCAGATCGAAAGCTTGACCAAATCATTTGGGGGGTTGAAGGCGGCCAACAACGTCAGTTTTGACGTGGAGGAAGGCGAGATCGTGGGGATCATCGGTCCAAACGGTTCAGGGAAGACCACGGTGCTGAACCTCATCACGGGATTTCTGAAACCGGACACGGGGGTGATCTCTTTTGAAGGGGCAAATATTGCCGGTTATCCACGCTACCGGGTGGCTCAGCGGGGGATCGCCAGGACCTTTCAGCTCTGTAAACCCTTTCTGGATTTCACGGCGCTTGAGAATGTGGTGGCTGCCCGCGCCTACGGCAATGTCCCGGCAGCGAATCTGAAGGCTGCTGAAATCGAATCGAACGAGATTCTTGCGAGCGTCGGGCTGCGCGAGAAGGCGCATTTCTTTGTCCGGGATTTGACGGTGATGGAACGGAAACGCGTGGAATTGGCCCGCGCCCTGGCCACCATGCCCAAAATGCTGCTGCTGGATGAATTCATGGCAGGATTGAACCATGCCGAAGCTGACCAGGCCATGGATATGATCAAGCAGATCCGGCGATCGAACGTGACGATCATCATCGTGGAGCACATCATGAAAGCGATCATGGGGCTTTCGGACCGGGTGGTCGTGTTGAACATGGGGGAAAAGATCGCCGAAGGACCACCGCAGAAGATCGCCTGCGATCCCCGCGTCATAGAGGTTTACCTTGGAAAAGCACATGCTTAATTTAACTGACGTTGATGTTTTTTATGGCGACATCCAGGCCTTACGAGGCATTTCGATGAAAGTCAATGAGGGTGAGCTGGTTGCCCTGATCGGTCCCAATGGAGCCGGCAAAACCACGACCCTGCGCACGATCAGCGGGCTGCTGAAATCCAGGTCGGGGAAGATCGTCTTCGGCGATTCAGCGATCAACCGTGTTCCTCCTCACCGCATCGTGGCAAAAGGCATTTCCCAGGTGCTGGAATGCGGTCGCATTTTCAGCGGCATGAGCGTCCTGGAAAATCTGGAGCTCGGCGCATTTTTAAAGCAGGCCAGGCGCAGCCGGGAAAGCTCATTGAAGCGGGTATTTGAGCTCTTCCCGCGCCTTGAAGAAAGAAAGCACCAGATGGCGGGCACGTTGAGCGGCGGAGAGCGCCAGATGCTGGCCATAGGCCGGGCTTTGATGTCCAACCCGAAGCTGCTCATGCTGGACGAGCCTTCCTTTGGGCTCGCCCCGCTGCTGGTCGAACAGATCTTTGACATGGTCAACCGGATCAGGAAACAGGGTGTGACCGTACTGTTGGTGGAGCAGAACATCCGCGCGGCGCTCGATCTGGCGGACCGGGCGTACCTGCTTGAAAATGGCCAGATCATTGCCGAGGGGAAGGCCAAAGTACTG
>CAZCHK010000130.1:0-3370 GCA_964498605.1 uncultured Anaerolineaceae bacterium
GGGTGCACCCGGGAAGAGAAGCAAATGATCTGCCGATTCCAGAACAGCTCAACGCACATGAAAGTACTGCTGATCGAACGCGTTTAGGGTGATTAGCAATCAAACCAGAGCAGAATAAAGCCGCCTGGTGGCGGCTTTATTACTCTTTTAGGACAGCCTCTTCATCTTGAAGCGATCGGTAAATCGAAAAATCAGTTTGAAAATCCTTCATCTACTTTATATAATATGCATATACCGAGCAGTACACCTCGCCATTGTAAAGAGATTGTTCCTCGACATACAACCTGCCATCTGACTCAAGACGTAAAATCCCGACCGAGGTCTCGTTGATCTCGGGCATTTCCATGGTATCCACGATGGTCATGGACGCGGTATCCAGCGTGTCTTCTTTAAACTCAAGGTGTTCGTGCAATCCCTTAACGATAACGATGTTGGGATTGTTGGTTTGCTCGATGGCAATGTAAGGGAACCAATCGTGCATGGACGGGCTGCACATCTTGCCGGGAGGGGGGTTGTTCACCAGCCAGGTGGTCGTGCTTTCATCCGGCAGCCAGGTGCCAAAGATGGAAAAGGCTGGTGTCAGCGTGAGCGTCGGCTCCAGGGTGGGCGTGACGGTTGGGTCCGGCGTGGCAGTTGGCGGGAGATCGGTTGGGGAGACTGCCGGCAGCGAGGTCAGGGCGGATTCAGGCGTCTCGGATACGGGTGCCGGTGCCGGTTTTTTGATCACGCTCGCCACCACGGCCACCACCGCCACGACTGCAACTGGAATGGCCACTGCCATGAAGGGCTTAACCCATGCCGCGCTGCTCATCCGTATCTTTGGCTTTGGCTTGACCACAGGTTTTTTCATTTCTCCTCCATCAACAATTGAATCTTAACGCAATTGTATATCAAATTGTTTGTCAATCGATGTTTTCATCATTGTGATTCTAAGGATCTGAGAATTGTGACTCTGAGCACTGATTTTTCCTGCATTTTATGTTAGAAATGTGCTCAATCATGAAAAATCGGTCAAAGATTTCCAGCTCGCTGATGATCGCCGCGGGCAGCCTGTGCGTGGGGCTGGGGATATTGGGTATGTTCGTACCGCTGCTGCCCACCACGCCCTTTTTGCTGCTGGCGGCGTTCCTCTACATGCGCAGCTCGCAGCGTTTTTACCGCTGGCTGCTGGACAACCGCCTCTGCGGGCAGTACATCCGCAACTACCAGGATGGCAGAGGTATTCCCCTCAAGCAAAAAGCGTTCACCATAGCGCTTCTGTGGCTGACCATCAGCGTATCCGCAATATTCTTGAACAAATGGTGGATCACGCTGCTGCTGCTGGCAGTCGCCATCGCTGTGACAATCCACTTATTAAGAGTGAAAACCTACAAGAAAGAACAACCGGGTTCTCTCCAGAAACTCACTCGAACAGAGTCAAAAGAACCCGGGCAATACTGAAAGTGTTTCAATTGTTACACGCTTGATTTTCAGTAATTCAGATTACTTTCTCCATGGAATAGGTGCCGGAAATCTGCTGGTAGCCCAGCTTGCGATCGATTGCGAGCATGGGTTCGTTTTTCGTGTTATGGTGGGTGAAAATCTTGTTCACCTTGAGCACGTCTTTGGCGTAACGCAGCCCGGTCACCTTGACTGCCTGCCCCAGACCTCGCCCGCGGTAGTCACGGTCCACACCGGTGTGCAGGTTGTAGCCCTGACCATCGAATAACCCGATGGCGCACATGGCGGCCCATTTTCCGGTCTGCGTGTCGATGACGACTTTTTGACCCTCGGGCTTGTACCACTTCGTGTGACAGACGGTCTTCTGGAAATCCTCGAAGTCCTTCCACGAGCGTGATCCATCCGAGCCCATGGTATCCATGCTGGTGGATTCATTCAGCTCAAAAAGATTCCGCTGGGCTTCAGGCGTATCCCCCAGCTCGGCCATGCTGGTGAACAGGAAGCCCTCGTTTTTCAATCCGGAGATGATCCCGTCGTAGGCTCCAAAGTCAAAACCATCCAGGTCGAGGTCCATGCTGATCTGATGGTTGATCTCGACAAAGCCGTTCTGGCAGGCGAACCTGACACACTCGGGGGCACTATCCCGCACAGCCACCCGCAGCCTGGTGAGCTTTTCCTGCCGGGCGAATTTCATCGCCGCCGACAGCAATCTGGTACCCGTGCCCTGCTGGCGCTGCTCGGGTTTTACAATCAAATACAGATGACCCCGTCCAGGTTCCAGCTGACTTTTCTCGATCCAGTAGAAACCCAGATAAATCCCCTGGTCATTTTCCGCGACCTTTACCTGAACAAGACCCTTCTTCTTTTCATATTCATCCTTCAGCCCTTTTGCCGTCGCGGTGAAATCCTCTTCAATGGTGAAAAGAACGGCCATTTCCTCGTAGTCATTCTCAGAGGTAAGATCACGCAGTCTGATGTTCGCTTTCGTAGGATTCCTTTCTGGTTGAGCTTCATCCTGTATCGACCTCAGCCATTCGATTTTTAATTTATTCTTCAGGGGCTCAAACTCCTCGTCCCCGGTGAATACAATGCCCTCGTGCTTCATGGCCAGCACCGCCCCGACAGCCCCCTCGAAAGACAAACCGTACTGCGCTGCAAGGTGAGCAGCATCCAGCGCCATCGCGTCCGTGCAGGATTCGATACGAATGGGCAGCTGCTCGATGGCAGCCTGAGCAGCCTGGGCCTTGACCAGACCGACCTCACGCTCGATGATGCGGAGTACCTCACCCAGCGTGATGGCAGAGATCAACACCCGGCACTTTTTCTCCTCGGCATTTTTCAGCACAAGCTGCACCTGTCTGGCGCCGGTTTCGTTGTTCAGATACGCCAGCAGGGCAAAATCGTCCAACAGGATGGTTTGAATTTTTGTGTTCATGTCAATGCTCACTTTTTGCGGATCGTGCCAGGGATTTACCTGATCTGAGCATACCCAGCGCTTCCGCGACCACGTCCTTTTTCTGCGGAATGATCGAAAGCACCCCGCCGTAATCAACAATATGAACCGTGTCCCCGGGCTTGAGCTGGTACTTTCGGCGCAGGTCCGCGGGGATGACGATCCACCCCTTTTCTGAAATCGTGTGAATTGTCATGATCACCTGCCTGTTATACTTTTATTATTAATAGTATAACGCGGATTAATTCCCTGTCAATGCCTGCGTCCAATGCCGTACCTTAAAAGTTTGATCGGCATCTTGACAAGTGCGCATCACTCCATATAATAGTTGTATAGTGGTATTACAAGTAGACAAGTACAAGATGAAACAATCCATCACCCGTCAATCCTTATCCGATGTCATCGCCAGCAAACTCGCGTCTGCGATCCTGGATCAGCTTTATCCGGCAAACAGCCAGCTGCCCTCCGAGCGTGAGC
>CAZCHK010000131.1:0-3366 GCA_964498605.1 uncultured Anaerolineaceae bacterium
ATCAAAAAGAAAGAAAAGCCAATTACGCCCTGACGAATAATCACTGCCAGGTGAAAAGATAATAAACATCATTCGTCTTGCTGATCCATTATTCCTGTGGTGCATTGGTCCTTGCCTGGGGGTTAGTTGAATTGTCGGTTAATCCAGCGACGAGGAAAACAGGACAACAGAGAGTTCCGCAGCGGATCATTCATCCAACCGTTCGATTCACCATTTATAATTCCAATCACAAGGTTTCTTACAGGAAAGACGAGGACGTATGTTAAATACTCACAGTATGGTCGCAACGGTCAACGCGGTCAACCGGGCGCTGCTGTTCGGGCAGGTCATTTCCCCGGGCCAAGCCCTGCAGATCTCCCGCTTCATTGCCGGGCGGCAGGGAGCACCGGGAAGCTACGACGGTTTGTTCGGTCCCGCCGAGGGCGAAACCCTGACGCCTTACCGCCTGTTCACGGGTGATTCAGAGATGATCACCAGCGCCTCAGCGCGGCACATCCTGGGCGAGGAAGCCCTGCGCATCCTGCGTGTCCTGGATGTCGCTGACGCGGAAGTGAAAGCTGCCGTTGAAAGGGCGCAAAATTCGTTTGCAAAGGTGCTAGCCCTCAGCCAGGACAAAAGGCAGGACACCGGCACCTTCTGCTGCGGGAAATGCACCGTGGCGTATTGGCGCGCGCTTGCCACGGGCTGGCTGCCCGATAGCGAGGAGCGTTTCGCCAGAGGCGTTCGGGTGCTGAAAAACGCCCGGATGCCGGGTGGATGGCGGCGCATGCCGTTCTACTATACAGTGCTCGCGCTGACGGAGATGCCCCCCGCGATCACCCGGGAAGAACGCGCGTACATCAGGCGACTGGCTGAAGCGCGCATCGCCAGGATTAACCAGAATCGTGAAGCTTACCCGGCGCGCCACGCCATTTTATCAATACTGCTTGAAATGCCCAGTTAACGACTGATCGACCGCAAATATTATGAACCCGAAAACCGCCGCCCTGTTCAATGATGACATCCTCGCCGCTGCGATGAAACGCTACGACATCGCGCGGGATCAGATCAAGCTGCTGGACGGATTTGAAAGCTTCATCTACGAATTCAAGCACCCGGACGGGGATTTTATTCTGCGCCTGTCTCACAGTTCGCGCCGCACCCCGGACATGATCCGCGGCGAGGTGGACTGGATCAACTCCCTGGCGCGCAGCGGGGTGAGCGTCGCCAGGGCGGTCTGCTCGAAAAACAACGCGCTGGTCGAGGGCGTGGAAGATGGACAGGGGGGGCAGTTCCTGTGTACGGCCTTCACCAAGGCACCCGGCGGGGTGGCACGCCAGGATCAGCGCAACGAGCGGCTCTTTTTAAATTACGGGCGACTGCTCGGGCGCATGCATGCCATCGCTAAAACCTATGCGCCCGGCAAACCCGAGTGGAGGCGCTATGCCTGGGACAGCCCCGAGAACAATACGCCTGACCGCCAGCTTGCAGAAGGCGAGAAAGTGATCCGCGCCAAGTACAACGCGCTTTTTCACACGCTGCAGGCGCTGCCAAAGGATGCTGATGGCTTTGGTATGATCCATCAGGACGCTCACCTGGGCAACCTGTTCGTGGATGAAGATTACACCCTGACCCTGTTCGATTTCGATGACTGCGTGTATGGTCATTTCATCTACGATATCGCCATGGTCCTTTTCTACATTGTGCCCTGGGAGCCGAAAGCCGCCGCCGCGTACACCGCGGGTTTCATGCCGGTCTTCCTGGAGGGGTACCGCGAACACAACCGTTTGGACGCAAAATGGCTGAAGGAGATACCCCGTTTTCTCAAGCTGCGCGAGATCGACCTTTATGGCGCCATCCTGCACGACATGGGAGAGACCCCCGTCGATTCCTGGTGCGCGCGCTACTTGCGCGGCAGGCGCGAGCGCATCGAACAGGATGTTCCCTTCATCGATTACGACTGGGACTCGCTGTCGCGGTATGTATAGGCGTGATACACGGTGAAGGACATGGAAAAGCCAAAGCAAGTTCCCTTGACCATCGATGATTACATTGACGCCTGTCCGCGGGAGGTCCAGCCGATGCTGAAGCAGCTGCGCGAGGTCATTCATGACGCCGCGCCGGGGGCGAGCGAGAAGATCAGCTACCGAATGCCGACCTTTGCCCTGAACGGCAACCTGGTGCACTTCGCCGCGCAAACCCATCACATCGGCTTTTACCCCACACCGAGCGCCATCGCGGCGTTTAAGAATGAGTTGAAGATCTACAAGACATCCAAAGGTGCGGTTCAGTTCCCGTTCGATCGACCCCTGCCGCTGGATTTGGTGCGGCGCATGGTTGCGTTCAGGATGGCAGAAAACCTAACCAGGCACGAGGTGAAAATAAAGAGGTAGGTCCTACCGGGACCAATCGCCGTAACCAAGGTCGATCATCCACTGGCACACCAGCGGACCGCCGTGGCGGTCTGCGCGCTGCTCCCAGGGGATGCCGGTGAAGCCGCGGAAATACCCATTGGGACCGTCCAGCTGCTCCTGCGCGGCGGAGGACAGCTCCGCATCACCGATAGCGATGGCGTGGATGTGAATGGGAGAATCCTCGTACACTTCCCCGTAAACGCGCAGCCAGGCGGCAAATCCCGCCGCGCGCAGAGCTGCGATGAGCCTCTCAATCTCTTCGTAGTAAACGGTCCACTCCGGTTTTTTGATCACCGATATGTCCACCGCCCCGCCTCCCAGGTGCGTGCCGAAGCTGGCGGAACCGTTGTCGTGGTAGCTGCCCTGGGTGATGGCACTGCCGGTGATGTCGATCGGACCGCCGTACAACTCCGCGGCGTGCGCCAGCATGGCGACCGTGCGCGCGTTGAGAACCCATCCGTTGATCTCAATGCGGGTGTAATCATCCGGCGGGCGCAGGCAGCCGTACGGCTCCGGCGTGGGGGTGATGGTGGACGTGACGGTGATGGACGGGGCGAGTGTGCGGGTGGGCGCGGGGGCCTGGGTGGGGGTGATCGGCACAGCGGGAATGAGTGAGGGTATCGGTGAAGGCGATCGCTGCGCGCAGGCTGCAGTGAACAGAACGATCAAAAGAGTGAAATAAAAAATGCGCTTCATGACGATTTGTAAAAAGATAACTGATCTTATCACGAGGACAGTGACAGTCGATGGTTTCCAGGCGGATTTTTTCCAATCAAGATTTAATCAATTCAGAGTACAATTTATCAAAAGCAGGAAAAGGTGTGTATGGCAAGCTCTGAAGAACGAATTAAAATTTTGAAGATGATCCAGGAAGGGAAGATCACGGTGGAGGAAGGCACCCGGCTGCTGGACGCGATCAGCGCTCCACCCCCGCCGACCCCTCCCGAACCCCCCAGAAGGCCTTTTTCAGGAG
>CAZCHK010000132.1:0-3366 GCA_964498605.1 uncultured Anaerolineaceae bacterium
CTTAATGATATCCGCGGAGATCGAATCCGTGCCAAGCACCTGCGACAGGCGGATGCTTTCGGGAAGCGCCACGGTGGACTGAGCGCCAACCACCTCGAGCCCGGCGACGGAACGCGCGACGCGCTCGCACAATTCCCTGCCGGCTACTTCCATGCGACCCGCCAGGTGCGCGGCCTTGTTGCCGGTGTCCCAGGTCTCCATGTATTTGAATTCACGCTCCGCGACGATATCGATGCGTGAGCGGCACTCGCGCGGCCAGTTGGAGCCCCCGGCAAAGATGAGGTGTATGCCGAACTCGTGACCGCACTCCGCGATCTGGGCGATCTCAGGCGTCTGTCGGGCAATGCCGCTGTCGTCCATCAGGACAACAATGGTAGAAAGCTGTAAGCGGCGTCGGGTGATGGTGCGCGCGGAGGGGTCGGTCTGGCTGCGGTCGTTGAACTCGTCCACAAGCCATTTGAGGTAGTCGTCGATCTGATTGGGGCTGAAGTTGAGACGGCGGGGCTTCTCGTCGATCAGGGCGGCGGTGTGCGGCGCCCATTTGAGCCACCCCCAGCGTTCTGTAGCCTCCGGTGTATCTGACAGGACCGCCAGGTGAACATCCTGCGGAGAATGGTGCACGATGAGATCGAGCAGCAGGCGGTTGGCAAGCTGCATCGCCTGGGAGGATGAACGGGCGGCGATGGCTGTGCTGCCCACGCTGAGAAGCGGGACAAGCAGGGGAACATCGCTGATACCCTTGTAGCGCTCCACTGCGGCCAGGCCGAGCCTGGTGAGCGGGTCGTTGGGATCAATGGAACGGGGGGGATTGACCGCGAAAGAGATTTTTCCTGCTCCAGTGCCTATACGCAATGAGAGAAAGTCGCTATCGCCCGGGCGGCGCCACCACAGGCGCTTGGAGCGGCTGAAGGCGATGCGCGCCACCTCATCCATGACCGGGTATTCGCGCTCCATAGTGGTGCGCTGTTCCTGCAGCAGACCGCGGATGAGAGTATGCTCTTTTTCGAGCATGGCTTTAAAATCCGCCTCGCGTTTTTCCATCTGCTGCTTGTATTTCTTCTTCTGAACACTGTACCCGATGAGACTGGCAGCCGGGAAGCCCACGCTCATCAATACCATAGGAAGGGCTGTCCAGGCCAGGCCGCCGCTGCCAGAGCGTGAACCGACAACGATCATGACCACGGCGCTGACAAGCATCAGGACGCCGGGCAGGATAGCGGTGAGCAGATTGACCTGCGGGGGTTGACCCGGGCTGGGCGGTGGAGAGGGAAACTCCACCGGTGCTTCGGGCAAACCCCACGGTTCACGCTGGGCAATCACAAACTTGCGCGTGGCGGACTGCACCAGGTTCTGCATGCGGCGCTGCATGGGCAGGTTTCGGGGGGTCACTTCAGGCATGAGCTCTGATCATCTCCCAATACCAATCCATCCCAGCAACGTTCGTTGTGGGGATGGATTGGAGTCTTTTTTTGAATTGATATGGTGCTTATGCCAGCTTGCTGGACATGGTCTCCCATTCGTTGATCTCATTCTGCAGGCGGCTGTTCAGCTGGGTAAGTTGCTCAAGCAGCGAGTTCATCTGGGAGCGCCACTGATCGTAAGTGCCATAGAATTCGGTGGCGGAGTTGCCGATCCATGACGGCTGCAGATTGCTGACTGAGCTGGTCATGCTCTGTAGCATGCTCATGAGCTGGGTGTGCGTGTTGACCATCGAACTCTGGGTGCTGCGGGCGATCTCGGTCTCCATGTGAAGTGTTGCCATATATATCCTCCTTAGAGCGGTAGATGACGTACTAAATTATTATAGTGATGGCAGGAGGGCTTGTCAATCAAAACCCACCTTACAAAAGGGTTAAGGAACGCCCGGCACCAGGCTGTCAATTTTCGGGCACCGGGCTTTTGTGTATTCGCCCGCCGTGATGCGCGGACAGGGCGCACTGGCGCTCACTCCCACAGCGCGCTCCGGCTGTTCGTGAACAGCTGGAATCCTGGCTGAAGAAACAAATGGAAGTGGTAGGGAGCAGCGGAACCCGTTGTTGTTGTTCGTGTTGTCCGGGTTGTTCCTGTTGCGGTTGGACGAACGGATGTTGTTCTCGTTGTTGTTCCACGTGCCGCCGCGCAGCACTCCTCCAGTGACCCTTTCTCATTCTGTATCTATTTTCTTTTTCCAGCCACCGATCAATTTCCCGAGTTCAACCATCTTTCCGGAGGCGAAGAAATACTGGTCGGTGGAAAACAATCGCAATCGCTGCGCCAGGCGCAGGTTGGATAAAAGGATGTCAAGCTGGATGCTGGCATCAGCCAGAAAGGAGCCAGCATCGCGCTTGCTTTTTGCTGCCCGGATCAACGTATCCCGCAGAGAAAAACAACCTTGTTCCAGCTGCTGCCCCAGTCGAAAACGCTCGTGCCTGGGAAATTTCTGGGTATGCTCAAAGATCCACAGGGTGAGGTCGCTGAGCCTGGTGAACACGGGAGACTGGGCGCGCTCACCCAAACTGAGCCACCTTTTCCTGTCCCAACAAACGGCAGCGTAAGCGGTGATCCGGGAAGACCTGGAAACCCAGGAACGTGACGCCGCTGGATGCGGGTTTGGCGTGAGCTTTCGCCTCGTGCAGTGTCAGGCGCAGACTGGCAAGAAATTGGATGATCTCCTGCTTCCAATCGAAAAGCTGCTTTTTCTCGCCAGAGAACAACAGGATGTCATCCACATAACGGATATACGCCTTAATTTTCAATTTTCGCTTTGCGTACTGGTCCAAATCGTTCAGGTACACATTCGCCCAGTGCTGCGAGGTCAGGTTGCCGATGGGCAGACCCCTGGGACGCAGAGCCGCCAGCAGGTCGTCCCCCGGGAAATAGCGCAGTTCGTATTCGTCCCGTTGAATATTCGCGCCGCTGCGGAGAATGCCGCCGATCAGGTGGATCACTTCAGCATCCACAACCGTCCTGCCCAGAATCTTGAGCAGGATCTCATGATCGATGGAGGGGAAAAACTGCTTCACATCTAGATGCATCACGTATCGATTTCTGCGCAGGTAGTAGGTGCAGCGGTCCAGCGCCTGGTGGGTGCCTTTGTCCACCCGGTTGGCATAAGAATCAAAAATAAACTGGCGCTCAAAGAGGGGCTCGATCACGCTCATCAACGCGTGATGCACCATGCGATCGCGGAAGGGAGCGGCACTGATCAGCCTGCGCTTGGTCTTGTGGATGACGTAATTGTGGTATGCCCCCGGGAGATACGTGCGGTCCTGCAGGTCGCGTTTCAGGTCTAGCAGGTTCTCCTCCAGGTTCACTTCGAAAGTGGAAGCGGTTGGTTTATAGCGCTTTCCCCTGGCAGCTTTGGAATAGGCATTCCACAGGTTGCCC
>CAZCHK010000133.1:0-3344 GCA_964498605.1 uncultured Anaerolineaceae bacterium
ATTTATACTTGAGTTTCAGATAATCCATTGAGATCTCCTTTGGATCATCCTCCTCCTTGTGTTATGTACAGTTTACGAAAATCCCAGCCCTTTCTCCTTGAGGGATACCCACTTGGACAAACCGATCACCAGGTGGTCCAGGACGGACACATCCAGCAATCTTCCGGCTTCCACGATGGCGCGGGTGACGTGAATGTCATCCGGGCTCGGGGTGGGATCCATCGAAGGATGGTTGTGCGCCACCAGGATGGCGGCCGCGTTCTGCTGCAGGGCGGGTCTGAAGAGTTCTCCCACCCGCACCAGGGAAGCGTTCAAACTTCCATGGTACACCTCAACCACGTCCAGCATGCGGTTGCGGGTGTCCAGCGGCATGACCACCATGTACTCCTGCTGGCGATGGGCCAGGATGGGCATCAGGATCTGGGCCGCGTCGCCAGGCGCGTGTATGAAGGGGCGCTCGTTCTCCGGCTGGAGAAGCTTGCGCCCGAGCGCCAGGGCGGCCTTCAGCCGCAGCGCGGTCAGGTTGGTGATGCCCGGGATGCTGTCGATCTCGCTGGTGTGCGCCTGGGCGATCTTCTGGATCGTGCTGAAGCGGGCCAGGAGCCTTTCGGCGCACTCGATCTGGCTCGCTCCGCCGATGATAACGGCCAGCAGCTCCGCCAGGCTGCACGCGTCTGAATCCCGGCTGACGCGGAACGCAGGCTGCTCGCAGACGGGCAGCTGGTTCAGGCGGGGCGCGAGGTACGGCCTGCTGTGAGCAGGCTCGATCAAGTATGGCTGTGCGTGTTTCATGTCTGTCTCCTTGTCCAGGTGAGGAGACAGCTCACCCCGTTCGGGGGCTTGTGCTGCCCCCTCGTCTGGGGTGGTTAACTATTAGCGAGTGGGATCGTACCCACTCTCCTCGAAGATCCTGCGGTTATGCGCCTGGCATTCCTGCCAGGTCGCGATCGCGTCGCGGCGCACACCCGGGTAGCCGGGTGCGGGAGGGATGGCCCAGGGGTGCTCCCGGCAGTTCTGCTGGATGCGCCTGAGCTTGTCCTGCAGGAAGTGCCGCAGTCCGCCGCGCGTGCAGCGCCATCCGGGTTCACCGGTGTAGCGCCCGTCCCATACCCGGTCGCGGCAGACGCTGCCGCCGCAGATCGGGCAGGCGGGAAGCCCGTCAGGACCTGGAGCACGCTCTCCTCCAGCCTGCAGGTAACGACGTACTACATCGATAGCGGGGCAGCCGGTGTCCCCGCAGGAGCACCTCCTGTCCTTGCCGACCCGGTGCACATCCGGCGCGCCAGGCGCGCCGCGATCGACCAGGTATTGATGTCCCTGGATGGTGACCATCCGGGCACTGTCTGCCTGGCGCCCGGTATCAAAAGGCGCGAGGGTGCTTTCCACTTGTGTTTGCATGTTTTTCTCCTGTAACGATCAAAAAAAGAGCGAGGACATGCATCAATCGCATGTCCTCTTCTGTGCTTTACCGCTCGAGCCTCGGCTTAGAACGGCACTTCGCTGGCATCCGCCTCCGCTCCACCAGCCGCGGAGGCAGCCAGGACAGGTTCATCCTGGCTCTCCCGGCTGGAGAGAAAGCGCACCGTCGAAGCGGTGACCTCGTAGCTGGAGCCGGATCGGCCCTCCTTGTGCCAGACCCGCGGTCCGCCGGTCTCCGGGTCGGGTGAGAGGCGTCCCTCCACCAGGACCTTGCTGCCCTTGTGCAGGAACTGTCCGCAGGCCTCCGCCTGCTTGCCCCACACCGTCACCCGGAACCAGGTGGTCTCCTTGACCGGCTGGCCGTCCGCGCCGCTGTAGCGGCGGTTGGCTGCCAGGTTGAATGTCGCCACCGGCTGCCCGGCAGGCGTGAAGCGGGTTTCGGGATCCTTGCCCAGGTTCCCGATCACAATAATGGTTTGAAACATGATCTTCCTCCTTGGAAATTTTCACTCAGGCCGCGCTGCTGACTGCCGCGGCCAGGCTGCGCTGGCCGGTGACCCAGCCGCGCAGGATATCTTTCGTGGCGGGGATGCTCCCCGTCTCCTTCAGGTAGCGGTCGTACGCCGCCCGCTCGGATGCGCTGCCGTTCACCCCCGTCCCGTCACCGTATCTTCTTACGTCGATACCGGGATCTGCGGGCGTGTCGGCTGTGACCTGGTTAAACGGAACTGTTTCCGCTGCTGCCAGGTTCGCATCCAGCCTGGCACCGTGAGCCACCTCCTTGTCGTACAGCAGGTTGCCAAACTGGTCGCCCAGGTGGCGAAAACAGCGCTTGAGACAGTCGGTAGCCGAAGCGGCCAGCGCCGTGTCCAGGGATTCAGGCGCGTTTCCTCTGAAAACACACCTCCCCAGGTCGGCGTGGCTGCAGATCCGTCCGCCCAGGTCGACCGTCACCTTGCCGGTCAGGTAGACCAGGCCGGTCTCCTCACTCAGCGCAGCGCCGCTGTCGTCCACGGCCGGGATCCTGCGCCGCTCCTTCTGGCTCCAGGTCGTCAACGGGCACTGCCAGCGCACGATGACCGGCTGGGACAGGATGTCGAACGACCAGCCGAATCTGAAAATCTGGTTGGCGCGTTCGATGACATCGTGCCCCTCGAGATACGGCACGCTGCCCACCCCGGGAGCCTGCCTGCGCTTGACCCTGGACATGTCCAGGGGCTGCTGCAGCTCCCACAGGATGCGCTGCGAATCGTTCCCGCACTCCTCCGGAACGGCGCTCGCGCCGTCCTTCAGCACCTTCTCCTGGTATGCCCACCGCGCGCTGCTCTCCAGCGCCGCCTCAAGCAGGCGAACGCCCTCGATGTGCATGCAGTGGATCAGGGGTCCCTCCTTCTGATAATCCGGGCACGTGCATGACCACATGCTGCCAAAATACGGGTCCGGAATGCTGCGCAGCGTGACCACGCAAGGTGGTCCGCTGCAGCTCCCGACCACCCATTGGGCCGGGGCGATGCGGGTGAGTTGCATGGTGCCCGCCTGTATGGCCGCGCGGGCACGATCAGTCCGCCTGGCCTGCTCCAGTGAATACGTGAACATTTTCCGCATGATCCTCCTCTCGTCCAGCTGACGTTATGAATAGGTTTGAATACGACCTGCCTGCTTCCGGATCGGTTGCCCGGAAGGCTCCCAACGTTCATCACTACCCTAAAAAAGATCAGGGCAGGAAACGACAGCACAGAAGCCGCCTTCCATGCTCTCGTCCTCCGCCCTGGCCTGCCAGGGATGCCCGGAAGGAAGACAATTCTTCCGGGCACCTCGTGTGGCTGTTCGTCTTGTGAGGAATTCCATCTTGCAGATGATGGTGGTACCAATCTCCGTGTCCTATGAACCTGTCCGGAGGTTTTCCGGAACGGGTTGTTTGTTAA
>CAZCHK010000134.1:0-3341 GCA_964498605.1 uncultured Anaerolineaceae bacterium
AACAAAATCGGAATCGTTTTTCAACAGCAACCCTGCACCATTGCATTCTTTTCGTTATTTTCTGCCTGCTCAATCAGGATTATCGTCACTATCAGGCGCAAATTAGAGGTCTACAATCAAGTATCATCATTCCATGGAGGGATCATGAAAAGATTATCGTTCTCGATTTCTGTACTGTTTTGCCTGGCAATCCTCGCCAGTGCCTGCTTCCCATTCACCGGTGTGGGAAATGTACTTGACCGCGTGTCCGATGAGCTGGTCACGCAGGCGGCAGAGGTCGTGGAGGAGTATGAACCATACGTCCCCGCACCTGAAGAGGACCTGGATATCTATTCCGGACCGACCGAAGTGGATACCGCCATGTTCTGCCGCGACGTGGATGACGAAGAGTGCATCGGCGAGACGGACACTTTCGGAGTCTACGACAAGATCTGGTTCTATTTCCACTTCAGGAACTTCCCGGAGGACACCGAGTGGCGCGCCGAGTGGTTCTATGGCACCGGTGAATCGATCTACACGTACGAGATCAAAGCTGGCGGCACGCGCACGATGTGGTTCTACATCTACCCGAACACCAGCTGGAAGCGCGGTGACGCGTATTTGAACCTGTACGCAGATGATGTTCTGTACGCGACATACGATTTTGACATCCAATAGGCGATTTTCCAGCCTGTCATTTCCTTCATCTTGACGATTGCCTCTGTGTAAGGTATATTACAAACCTCACAGGGTATGCCCCTGTAGCGCAATTGGATAGAGCGTTTGCTTGCGGAGCAAAAGGTTGCAGATTCGAATTCTGCCAGGGGCACCAGAGACACCCGACAGGGTGTCTGTTTCTATAAACTCATAGGCTGCTGGCCTTCTCTCCCCTTCCAGTCTTTTTAATACACTTTTCACGAATCAACTATGGGATTTACGGCGTCGGAATTGTAAAAACCATTTCACCCGTCCGAAACACGGATTAGCGCAAATCGAATCGGCACCCAATCCACTGGTTTGGGTAACGGATCGCGTGTTTAGCGACCATCGGTGAACTCACGGTTCTCCTCTTCACGCACCCGCAGGCAGGCAGCGCGCCGGTTCCCGCCACACCCCGGGCAGCTCCTCCTCGCACCCGCCAGCAACCATGGCGCGCAGATCGTCCTCCGTCACTCCCAGCGGTTGGAGGATGTTGCCGGCAGCCCGCACCAGCAGCGTGACGTAGCGCGGGATATCCAGCGCGCGCGGATCGGGCTTGGTGGGCAGGTCCCAGGCGTGCACGTTCTTGTGGCCGCGCAGGTACAAAAAGTAGACGCGCTGCCCCGGCCGCACGCTCTTGCCAATCTCGCGCAGTTGCAGCGCGGCGCGCGCGGCGGCGGAAAGGTCCTTGTAGGCTTCCAGCTCGCGGCTCAGTTTCAACCCGACCAGTAATTCCTTGAGGGGCACCTCGCCGCGTCGCAGCATGCGCACGCGCTTCTTCAACAGCGCCAGGGTCTGCGGCACGCGTTCCCGCAGCTGCTGCGCCGTTTCCGCTCCCTTGAAAACGTTCAGCAGCTCCATCTGGACATGCCCCACGTAGGCGGGTGTGTCTCGACGGCGCGCGTCCACCCCGCGCACCTTGAACGATCCGTCCTGGAACATGCCAAAGTAGCGGTTGGGCGTGCCGATGCGCTCATCCACCCTGGATGGCAGGAATGCCACCCACCTGAACACGCCGTCCAGTCCCACCGGAAGATGCGTGCGGCGCGAGACCTCCGCCAGCAGATCGGTGAAATCCGCCGGCTGCCTGGTGCCAGGTTTTTTGACCCACAACCCATCCACGTACATGTGCAGCACCTCAAAGCCCAGGTCCTCGGCGGCTTCCTTGGCGCGCAGCAGGGCTTCCCTGCCCCAGCGCGTGACCGCCTCGTGCGATTCGATCCTGCCAAAGCGCGCGTTCTTATAGCCCAGGTAGCCGAAGCAGGTCACCAGCAGCCACTTGTAGGCCTGTGAACGAGCCTTATCCTTGACATGCCTGGGGTCCCACTCGGGCAGGCTGGCGGAGCGCTGCTTGAGCGCGATGCGTTTCTCCAAGAGCGGTCCGAGCGTTTGGGGGATCAGCCCCGGCGGGTTCTCTGAGACACCCAGCTCGGTGGGAGCGGGCACCTCGGGCGAGATGTTGCTGTGCACCATGATGCTGGGATACATCGAAACGAAATCCACCATACCCACGTCCTCGTGCAGGCCGCATATGGGCATGTAAATCATGCCGCCCTGGTCGCTCTGCAGCAGTTCTAGCGCGGTCTTGGGCTTCTCTACCTGCTGCTTGTGCCACGGCACCAGAAACTGATCCCTGAGCGCGGTGAGGATCTGCATGGAGGAGATGCCCGTGCCGGGCGAAACGCGCGCGGCGGTTTGCAGCGGCAGGCAGGTGACGCGCGCCGACTCGATGGTGCCCTCCAGCCCGTAATCGCCCCACAGCGCGGCGTTGCGCTGGTCGATGTGACAGCGCCCAAAGAGGTGCACCTGCTGCCCCTTGTAGATAATCTGCCCGTAGGAAAAGTAAAACCGGGCATCCCGGATAGTGAGGGTGTGCCCGGGCTCGCGGTTGAGCGGCAGGGGCAGCCCCGTTTGTTGTTCCAGCGCGAAGAGCCTCGGCATCAGCCAGGTATCGCCCCAATCTGTCAGGACCACGTCAGGATCAAAGCGCTCCAATATGGAGCGCAGGTTCACCAGCAGCGCGCGGACTGGCTCAAGCGCCAGACTGCACTCGTGGCGCCCGTATGTCAGAACAATTTCGTGCGGATCGGCGTGCGAGGGATCCATATCTGGTGTCACGCGCAGCACTCTCAGCTCCGGCAGCCAGGGGTCCAGATCCCAGGGGGAATCCAGCACCTCAATGGTGCGGATCAGCCCGTCGTCCTCGAACTCCACGCGGCAGCGCGCCAGCGGGAAAACGCCCGTGGCGGCGCAGTAGCGCAGTGAGAGCTGCAGGTCGGCGTCGTAATAGGTGAGGTCGGGAAATGCTTCTGCCGCGCGCCGGAAGAGCGGTGCCTGTTCTGTCAGGCTGGGCACGCTGACGCGCAGGACGGTCGTCAGCCCCTCGCGGAAGATATCGCGCCGTTCCTCGCGTGCCAATTCCACCCTGACGGGTTGATCCATCAGCCAGCACCACAGGGCGCGCAGGCGCGCGCTTGAACCCGCCGCATAAAAAGTGACCGTGAGAGGCTGGTGCAGTCTGCGCCGCGAGCCGTCATCGCCAATGAACCAGATCGCCACGCCTTTCTGGCAATCCTCGTGCAGATCCAGCATCCAGCCAGTGAGAAGAAAGGTCATATCGCTCTACGCTTTTATCTGTCATAATTATATAGCACATTTGTTCT
>CAZCHK010000135.1:0-3308 GCA_964498605.1 uncultured Anaerolineaceae bacterium
GAGTCAGTTTAGCGGGAAGGAAGGGATTCGAACCCTTGGTAGAGGTTTAAGCCCCTACACTCACTTAGCAGGCGAGCCCAATCAGCCAGCTCTGGCACCTTCCCAGGTCAAGTTTCAGGCGGAGGGAGAGGGATTCGAACCCACGATGGCTTTCACCATACCTGTTTTCAAGACAGGCGCCTTAAACCGCTCGGCCATCCCTCCAGCCAAAGCGAACGAATTTTATCATATCTTTTCACCTGCCGATGTTCGTTTACGGCAGGTGGTTGAAGTGATTGGTCAGTGCATTGACGATGTAATTCTCCCACAGCGCGATCATGTTGTTCTGGGGATAATCGTGGGAACAGAAGGTCTGCAGGTACACCCGTCCGTCCAGGCAGGAAGCCACCACACCGTATGAGTCTTTGGTATCCCTGTAAACACCTGCCAGCAATTTGCTCTCACTCCCGGGCTTCAGTTTGATGAAATCCCCGGCATCCGCAACCCAGTAGGGATATGGATAGCTGGGAGCGTTGGCGGTGTTTGGATTGGAGAGGAGCGGGTCGGATGAGTCCAGCCAAACGTAGGAGAACTTGAAGGGATCATCACCGGGAGAACGGGTGATATTTTGCTGCCAGCCCAAGCCGCAGCGGTTCATGATCGGGGCGATTTTCCCATTGATAATTGAATCAAGATACCAAAGTTCAATGATGACTCCGGCACCCTTGTCCATGTGCTCGACAATACCGTCGAACATTTCGCCCCGGAAGGCAGTGTGAACCTCAGCTGCGACGATGATCAGGTCCCATTCCGTGGTGGAATAAATCTGGTCCTGGAAGTTACCTGTTGCATCGCCGACTTCCACCACGTTCTGGATACCAAGGTTGCCCAACGCGCGGTGGACGAACGGCACCAGATCTGAGGTAGCACGCACGTCTTCGAATACCAGCACCCTGGCGTTGCGAATGCGTTCTTCCATGCTTTGTTGCGTGGGGATGGGTTCCTCTGTGTTTGCCGGTTGACCAAGCGGGTTTGCCATTGGCTGCGCGGGTTGTTCCACTGTCGCGGCAGGATCCTGGACTTGCGTTGAGGGTGTCGTCTGCGCCGAACCACCATCCAGTTGAATGACAGCCGGTGTCGAATTTCCCAGATCGATGCTGATGCTGCAGGAAATCAAGCCGATTATGGCCGTGCACGAAAGAAGAGTAATCATTAATTTACGCATAGTGACCTCTTTTAGATAGTGTGTCTTGATTGTAATTATAGAGATTTCAACAGAATTTACAACTCGAAACTCATATCACCAGTGAGGATGAGCTTTTCGATTGGATCACTGGTTCAGGTTGAAGTGGCTGACCAGCGCGTTGTAGATGTAGTTCTCCCACAGCATGATCATGTCGCGGTACGCATAATCGTGCGAAGCGAAAGTCTGGATGATCACGCGGTTGTCCAGGCAGGATGCCAGCACCCCGTTTATCTCCGGGTGATCCACCAACGCGCCCGCCACCAGCTCGCTTGAGCTCCCGGGTTCCAGTTTCAGCATATCACCCGCGTCTCCCCACCACACCGGGTAGGGATAGGAGGGAGCGAGAGGTTGATTGGGTGTGGTCACCAGCGAGTGCTCTTCGTTGTGCCAGATGTATGAGTAGTTCAGCGGATCGTACGTGGCCATTTCTCGCCCTACGCCTTTCTGCCAGCGCAGTCCGCACTGCTCCAACAATGGAGCGATCCTGCCTGAGGCGATCTCGTTCAGAAAACGCAATTCAAGGATCACAGCGGTACCCTCATCCACCTCCTGCAGAACGCCGTCGAACAATTCGCCTTTGAAATTCGGCAAGGCTTCAGCCACGACGATGATGAGGTCCCAATCCGTATCCGAGAGGATCTGCTCCTGGAACAAACGCGTTGCATCACCCACCTCGACCACATCGGTGATCCCCAGGAATCCCAGCGCGCGGTGCGCGAAAGCCACCAGGTCAAGGTCGGGTTGGGCGCGCGTATCCTCGTACACGAGCACCTTGGCGTCCTTGATCCTTTCCGCCATATCGATCTCCTCCGATGTGGCCGCGGGGGCGTCAGTAGGCATAACGGCAGCCTGCGTCGGTAAAGGGTCGCTGGTGGCTGTCGGTCGGATTTCGATCGTGGACGTGGACAGTGGGACAGTATCCAGTATGTCGATCTGCTCTGTCGTGGTCGTTTCAGGCACGCTCCCTGAGCAGGAGACGACCAGGAGAATAATGAGGTTGGTTACAATAATACTTCTGGATTTTTTCATACCTGTCTTTCTGAGATTGGATTTCCCATGATTATAGTGGACATATTAAGAAATATCGTGTGTTATCCAGGATCATTTGCGCCATCTAAGCCGGGATGCTATAATCCATGCGCTTGTCTACTTGGTCACTGACTGTGGAGAATGTCTTATGAATAAAATGATCATGGCGATGCTTGCGACCCTCCTGTTGTTTTTGACTGCCTGCCAGAGCAGCGAGCAGCAGGCTGTCTCAACCGTTGAGGCCTACCTGCAGGCGCTGGTCGATAAAGATGAAACCAGGCTGCTGGGTCTCACCTGTGCTGACTGGCAGATGGACGCCCTGCTCGAATTAGATGCTTTTGGAAACGTGGGCACCACATTGAAGGACCTTTCCTGTGCCCTGGTCAGTGGTGACAACAAATCTGTCGTTGTCCACTGCACCGGGTCAATCGAAGCCAGTTATCAGAACGAGGTTCAGTCCTTTGACCTGGATAAACGCGATTTTGATTTGGTCAACCAGGGCGGCTGGCTGGTCTGCGGCGAGTAAACCGGCTGTTCCAGCTTGATGCATAAAATTCACTGTTTCATCATAATCATTTTTTTAGGGTGTTGCCTTTCATGCGCCACAGCGCCTGATTCACCACTCACCTCCGGCACCGCGACCCGGGAGGTGATTGCGCCGGTCGCGGCTACCATGACCCCCCGGCTGACCTCCACCCCGTCACCTTCGCCTACCCCCACCCGGATCCCTCCGCAGTACTGGCGCCTGTGGCCTGTGCTGCCGGAGGTGTCGGACACCGCGCGCGCCATCTATGTCAAAGGGCAGGCGCTGGGCAATGACCCGACCCACTTTTCCATCCTGGGCGACTGCCAGTCCATGCCGCTGCTTTTTATGGGGCGATTCGTCACCGAAGAGGACACTTTTGATACCCTGGATCCTGACCTGCGAAGGATTGTGGAGATCTTTTCGGCTTCCATGCTGCGCCAAGGACCGGCTAACTTCCCTGGAACGACAGCCGGCGCGGTGCTGTGGACTGGATGGATGGAACGCACGCAGATTACGTACTGCATGGAA
>CAZCHK010000136.1:0-3292 GCA_964498605.1 uncultured Anaerolineaceae bacterium
AGGAAAGAGGCAACCTGGTATCCACCTCTCAGGCCTGGTTGAGCGCCCAATCCTATGTGTCGTTGAACACCTCCGGGTTATCAGACAAGGGCGTGCGCGCTTTCGTGACAGGCATCCATATTACGCCGGGGGAGAACCGGGTCCGTGTTCTTGAATCCGGATAATTTTTGTTATACTTATAGAAGCAGCCGCGGGTTTTGAATATCCGAAGAGTTCATCATCGGGTGAAAACCTGGTCGCTTTGTTGATCGAGTCAGGAACGCGTTTTGCCAGAATATAAGGGGAGCGTGGGCGCGCGAATCTGGTTCCTGAGACTTCAAAACCCGTTACAACTTCAATGATGCCTGCCCTGGAGCTGAAGGTATGAGGCGGGTGCTGTCGAAAGATCCCCGTGACGAACGGGCGGGAGCTGTCCGGACGCGGCAGGAAATGGGTACCCCTGATCCTCGGAGATTGGGGTTGATGAATGGCTTTCTGAGAGGAAAATGACATGTTTGAAAAAATCCTGGTACCACTGGACGGGTCTGCCCTGTCGGAGCTGAGCATACCCCACGCGATCGAATTTGCCCGCATATTCAACGGCAGAATTCTTCTCCTGCACGTATTGGAATCAGAGACCAGCAGGACATGTATGGAGCACAATCAACCCTTGAACTGGCAGCTGCACAAAGCGAAAACAGAGGTCTACCTGCATAAAATTGCCAACCAGATCCGGTCATCGCTCGACCTGCCTGAGCTGGAGGCTGAAGTGGATGCAGAGGACCGGGTGAAGGCGACCATTCTGGAAGGCAAGGTGGCTGAAAGCATCGTCGATTTCGCCCACAAGGAGGACATCGATCTGCTCGTGATCAGTTCGCATGGGTCCAGCGGCTTGAGCCGCTGGAATCTGAACAGCGTGACGACAAAGGTGGTCAATTTAATCTACAAACCTGTCCTGATCATTCGCGGGTACATGCTGGAAGGGGCTGATCCCATCCATCCCCGCTACGAGCGCATCCTGCTGCCGATCGACTGCTCGCGTCGTTCGGAATGCTCCCTGAACGCCGGAACCAGCGTCGCGAAGAATTTCCAATCCCGGGTGATCCTGGCCTCCGTGATCAAGCCGCCGGAAATTTCTGCTGTCGACCCATACAACCAGGAACTTCAACTGCTGAACGAACAGTACATGGACCTGTCGCGCAAGACCGTTCAGCGCTACATGGACGAGCTGTCCGGGAGGCTTGGAGTGGAAAATGAGATCCGCATCATCGAGGATCACAGCATTGTCCAGGCCATCATCAACCTTGCCGTTGATGAAAAGATCGACCTGCTTGTTTTCTGCGCTCATGGGCACACGGGGGAGATGAACTGGCCGTTTGGAACAGTGGCGCGAAGTTTCATTGAATACAGCCCGAAGCCGGTCCTGGTGATCCAGGATCTGACCTACATGGATGTGCTGCCCACGGACGCTTCGAAAGCCTCGCAGCAGACGCGGAGGCGCGATTGATGCCTGGGAAGCACACACCCGGGACTCATGCCGAGAGACTTCTCAATCATGACCATGCGTTTGTGGAAACCCTGGTGCGGCACTATCGGCAAACCAGCAGCGTGCCTGCGCGGAAGCGACCCAGGCTGCCCGACCTGGTAAAAAACAACCTCTCCTCATACGAGAAATGGATCGCCCGGGCTCATCAGCATTACCAGGAGGTATCGGCAGCAGACAGCAATATCACCCTCTCCGCTGAGTGGATCCTGGATAATTACTACATCCTGCAGCAGGCCTTCCTTCTGATCCGGGAATACATGCCTTCCGGCTACCAGGAGCAGCTTCCCAGGCTGACCGATCCCCTTTACAAGGGTTTTCCGCGCGTGTTTGCCCTGGTGCGCAGCCTGCTTCACCGGCAGGGCTACCTGCTGGATCTGGACGATATCCAGACAGCGCTCAACGAGGTCCAGGAGCAGGTGCCCCTCACGATGGGTGAGCTGTGGTCCATTCCGATCTTCATCCGTTTTGGACTGCTCGAAAAGCTGGCGCATGTCCTGCTTGATGATATCAAGCCGGACGGAGGATGCCAGCTTCACGACCTCCCGCCCGTTCTTTCCGACAACTCACCCACCGCTTCAGAAGAAGCGCGCAGCCAGCCAGGCGATGAGGTGAGGATCGTTGCCAATATCATCCGCAGTTTGCGCGTGATCTCCGAAAACAACTGGGAAGACATATTTGAATCCCTCAGCCTGGTGGAGGGCACTTTAAGGCAGGATCCCGCCGGGGTTTACCCTGGCATGGATTTCAAGACACGCAACCTGTACAGGCGAGAAATCGAAAAGCTGGCCAAGGCGACAGGAGCGGATGAAACCCGGCTGGCGCTCTCGCTGCTGGATCTGTGCAGACAGTCCAGCCAGGCCAATGAAGACCCTGAGATTGAGCGTCACAACCGACAGCACATCGGCACTTTCCTCATTGGGCAGAGGCGCAGGGAGTTTGAAAAGCTCATCGGGTACCGGCCCGGCCTGCAGGCGCGCCTCGCCCGGCAGGTGAGACGCTGGAACACTCCCCTTTTTCTTGGCAGCATCGCGCTCATCGCCGCGGGATTGATGGCTGTCATTCTGCGGCTGGTTCACGTCTCGGTCATTTTCGAGTCTTTGGGCTTTTTCCAGATCCTGTTGATGGTTGTGGTCAGCCTGTGTTTGATCCCGCCTGCTTTTATCGTTGCCAACCACCTGGTCAATATCGCTCTGGGCGCGTTCAGCTCACCCTCCCTCCTGCCCAAGCTGGAATTTAAAAGTTCGGTTCCCGAGGAGCACAAAACCCTCATCGTGATACCCGGGATGATATCCAGCACCCGCGATATCGAAAGCCTGGTGCGCCAGATCGAGGTTCACTACCTGAGCAACCCGCAGCCGGGGCTCAAGTTCGCCGTGCTGACGGATTTTTCAGACGCGGACAGTCAAACCCGTCCAGAAGATGAGAGCCTGGTAGCCGAAGCCTTCAAGGCGATGCATGACCTGGATCAGCAGTACCGGCAGGATCCTGACGGGGATGAGCAGCGCTTTTTTCTTTTTCACCGCCAGCGCTTGTGGAACCCCTCCCAGGCTACCTGGATGGGCTGGGAGCGCAAACGGGGCAAGCTGCATGAGCTGGGCCGCTTCCTGCGGGGTGGGGATGACACCTCGTTCCTGGCCCTCTCGGCGAATGAAAAAGTCCGCCAGCAGCTCGGCACTGTGCGATACGTGATCACGGTCGACGCGGACACGATCCTCCCGCCCGGTTCCGCCGTGCGCATGATCGGGACCATCGCTCATCCTCTCAATC
>CAZCHK010000137.1:0-3287 GCA_964498605.1 uncultured Anaerolineaceae bacterium
ACGCCATGTCATAGTCCCCCGAAGAATAGCCGACGATCCCCCAGATGGCGATCAGAACGGTCACAACGATGCTGATGATGGCTCTTGTTTTTGGTTTCATAATGCTTTTCTCTCCTTGGTTGATTTGATGGCTGCTGCACTTTCGCTCGCTGTATGCCAGCGATGTGCCTGTTCCAAATGATTGTTTTACAACCCGCTTTACCTGTGGCTCGTGGTCACGATCGCAATCCTGGCTTCTCCGGTGGCGATCGAGTTGCCTGAAATGGATATCGCGGATCCAATCTCGTCCAGTTTTTTCTCGTCAAACAAAAGCTTTGCCAGCATTCTGGCAAGCAGCGGGTTGAGGTAATTCACATCAAGCGGTTCTCCCGCCTCAAATTTCCGAGCAGTAATGGGTGTACCAAACCGCAACTGTAAATGCGCCGGAATGATGTGCGGCGAATAACCAGGAAGGATCTTGCTTAAAATATAAAAGTGAAAATTATAAGGATCAATCTTTGGGTCCAGAGGCATAGGGTTACCCGATCTCCCGATCAGAACGGTTGGAGGCATCTCCCTTTGATAAAGGAAAGCAACCGCCGCGACCCTTTCCGTTAAGGGGTTCAGCCTGCGTAGTTCAAAAAGGTATTCCAAAACGGCTGCTTTCTCCTGAATGATGATCTCTTCATCTGCGCGCGGATCAGTTTGCGACGGTTTTTGCTTCACGGCAGGTTTCTTCTTTGCTGTTTTAGCGGTTACTGCTTTCTTTTCTTCTTTATGACTTTCATCTTCAACCTTACGGGTCTTCCCCGCTCCGGCAGTCATCCCGGGTGGTGTAGGGGGTGCAGCAGAAGGATCCTGTTTGACGCCGCATTTTGGGCAGTAGACAAATTCGTCATCTTCCTGATATCCACACTGCGCGCATTTCATGCTTCCTCCTCAGCTTTACAGCGATTCTCTTTTTGGTTTGATGAATAAATGAAGCTTAGCTGTCCATCGTCTATGGCAAAAATGCATTCATGTCACACACCGGGGAAAATATCGGCCGGCTGATGCCCATTGTCGTAACAGAAATCACTTTCAGCGTTCCGCTGTACGCATCCAGGTGATAGATATCAGGGTCTTCTCCTGTACCAATAGAAAAAATGAGACTCAACCCATCTGGCGACCAGGATGGCCTGGAAATATTAAAGTCTATCTCAGCCAGCCGCCGGATGTTCGTCCCGTTCGCGTCCATGACGTATGATTCAAAAATCCCGCTGCCGCCCTGATCGGAAGTCGTGGCAATGCGTTCACCATCTGGCGACCATTCGGAATAGAAATAATTCGCGCCGGGCGGAGAAATCCTGGTGGCATTCTGACCGTCCACGTCCATCATAAAAATGGACCACTCATCATCCATGGATACCGTGTAGGCAATCTGGCTTCCATCCGGTTTCCAGGATGGCGCGAGAACAAAATCGTCACCCCGGGTCAGCTGCCGGACATTCGAACCATCGATATCCATGATCGATATCTGTCGCTTTCCATCGACCATGGATTCATAGACGATCTGGCTTCCATCGGGGGATATGGATGGAGAAGAGTCCCTCACGTCGTTGTCAGTCAGCTGCTGCACGTTCTGTCCATCCGCGTCCATGATGAAAATTTCATAATCTCCATCCCGGTCAGAAGAAAAAGCGAGCCGTTTTCCATCTGGCGACCAGGAATATGCCAGCGAGTTGCCATCCCCCTCGGTCAGCTGGACCGGTTCTTCATCTTCCAGTCCAAAATTGATGACAAAGATCTCCCACCGATCATCAACAGTAGCGGTATACACGATCTGGCAGCCCTGGCCAACAATCTCACTGGTCGGTTCAAGCGTCGGCTGCATGGCGATCAGTTCCTCGGGATCGACCTGCGGCAGTCCCGCCACCAGGCGCGCCGCCAGGGTATCGATCCTTTCCAGGTCTTTCGGCGCGCACGCCACAAGCAGCCCACAAAGCGATGCAATTGAAACCGCCAGTATCAGGTTTTTCTTCTTCATTTGATCACCTCCGCGATCCACGCGTTGATAACGGAGTTGCTGACCGAGTCTCCGTACATGTAGTCGGTCATGCCGTAGAAGTAATTCACGAAAGGACACGCGCCTGGATATCCCCCGTAAAAGGTTTTCTCCGCGATAACTTTTCCTGTTTCTACCGACCGGATGGTGACCACGTCCACATCCTGCATGCGGTACATCACCCTGCCCTCGGTATAAGGGCACGAGCCTAACTGCCTGGTATCGCTCGTGCGTAAAACCACGTATCTCAAATGCCCGGGATGCAGAGCCAAAACCTCATCAGGCAATCCCCACCACACTGAATCCGCGATGCCCAGTTTTGAGCAAATCAAAACCCTGCCTGGTTCATCCTCAAGGATACCCACGGAAGGCTGTTCGGCAATCTCACCAAAGCAAGCCAGCTTGCGGGTGTTCTCCATGACCAGGGCGCCGTCCTCGCCCTCGTCACGCGCCAGCAGCAGGATGGTGGCAGCGATGGCTTCTTGTGTCTCTTCCAGAACCACGCTGGTCGGGTTCATCTCCCTGAGCGCCTCAAACTTGCTCAATGCCAGCAGGTAGTGCTGCTGCGAGCTCAACTCGTTCCCCCAGCCAAGGTAAGCTGCCGGGAGCATGCGGATAGCTTCTGTCGCTGAAGGTGAATCTTCGTACTGATCGATGACGGTCTGCAGGTGCCTGACGGCCAGCATGTACTCGTTCTGCTCAGCCAACTTCTGCGCCCATCCCACGTACGCCTCTGAAACCAGGTTGTACACAGCTTCAGTGGTATCAGTGGCTTCCCTGTATACCAGCAGGATGTACTCGAACTTCTTTACCGCTTTTTCATATTCCTGCTCCTGATTGAGCTGTATGCCCCACTGCAAATTTGCCTCCGCGCTGCCCTGATAGGCGTCTTTGTACTCCTGCCGGTCAGGGTAACGGTAGTTGGACAACAGGTGTTCGTACTTTTCGACTGCGCCAGCGTAGTCCTTTTCTCCCATCAGGAAGCCACCCCACTCCAGGTAGTGCGTCATGTATGTGTCCTCTACCTGCTGAGCGTGCGTCAAAACCTGCTCGGGGTAGCCCGTCTCCATCGTGTTGAGCTTGACCAGTCCTTCTTCGAATTCTTTTTTAGAAGCAAGATCCTGAGCCCAGGCTAAATAAGCTTCATATCCCAGCTCATCCATGCTGCCCTTTTTGCGGGAGGCGGGATAACGCACCTTGAAGGTGTCAACCTCGTTCAGCGCGTCGCTGTATCGATCCTCTTCCAGCATGTTGCGCGTGTTGA
>CAZCHK010000138.1:0-3151 GCA_964498605.1 uncultured Anaerolineaceae bacterium
TATCGTAATCCCATCTGATAGGTCCAGATTGGACGGATTTTCCCGAGATGAGCCTGATTTGAAACCAGGCTGATTGTTGCATTTCAAACCGTTTTCGTATACATTATCAGTGATCCTCTTTCCGGAGACTAACCATGAACAAAACGCTGGAGCTACCATGGGGGAAGGATCTTATTTATTTTGAAATCCCTGAGAACTGGAACATTGTGGGCTCGTTGTTGCCCAACCCTATCAATTCGGTCGTTGACGTAAGCCGCGAGACAAACATCAGTCTCTCCAACCCATACGGCTGTAAACGCCTGAGCGACCTGGCTTTTGATAAGAAACGCATCCTCATCGTGGTTGATGATTTCACCCGTCCCACTCCAATCAGCCAGCTGATGCCGGGCATACTACGAGAACTGGATCAGGCAGGCGTGGACACCAGCAAGCTCAACATCGCTGCGGCGCCAGGCGTGCACCGCCAGATGACCCACGAGGAAGTTGCCCAGCGTGCCGGGATAAGCTGTTTCAATCTTGTCGAGCACAACGCCGACTCACCGGACGGGCATGTGCGCATCGGCACGACATCCTTCGGCAATCAGGTGCGGGTTAACCGCACCCTGGTCGAAGCTGACCTGATCATATCGGTGGGCAGCATCGTACCGCACGTCATCGCCAGCTTCACCGGAGGTTACAAGAACCTCATTCCCGGGCTGGCCTGCCGCGGGACGATCGCCTTCAACCACACCCTCAACTGCAGGCGTGACCGCTACAACATGGTCGGGCAGCCCATCGAGGACAACCCGATGCGTCTTGACCTGGAGGAAGCCGGCAGGATGCTGAAAGCCCCGGTATTCATGGTCAACGCCGTGCTCAACAGCAGTCTGGAGGTGATCCAGGTGCTCTCGGGAGATCCCATCGAGGCCCACCGCGCCGGTGTGAAAACCGCCGCTAGCATCTACGGCGTGCGTGCGCCCGCCAAAGCGGATATCATCATCAGCAGCTCGCACCCGATGAACACCGACCTGCGCCAGGGAGTCAATTCGATCGCCAACACGCTGCGCGCCCTCAAAACCAACGGGGTGCACCTGTCCTTTTTGAAGGCGGAAGAAGGCGTGGGTTCATTCGGCCTGGCAAACGCGCGCCTGCTGGTCAACAAGCACCTGCTCAGGATCGCTGCGCCGTTCATTCTTCCGCTGGTGCCCCGGCTCAAGCTCAAACACATGGGCGAGGACTCGCGCTACTTTTTCTACTCCGCACTGCAGGCCATGCACCGCCACCGCCTGCTGATGTACGCCCCGACTATTCCGAAGAGCGCACAGCGCAATATGCCCTTCCTGGATTTCGTTTCCACCCCGCAGGCGGGTGTCAACCTGGCGTGTGTCATGCGTCCAGGCAAAGCGGATGTGCTGGTTTTCCCGCACGGCGGCAGTACATTTCCCATCTTATCCTGACCCGAATGGTTGAGCACAATCAATAGAGATGTTAACCAATTATCGGATATCTGCTATCATATATCGATACAGAATTCCACCCACAAGGAGTCGCGTATGAAATATAAGCCCTTAGGCACAAAAATCTTGCTGACGCCGCTGCTGATGTTCCTGCTGATCTTCAGCATCATCCAGACCTCCTCGGCCCAGGCGGATGTGATCACTGGAAGTGGAACGATCTCCGGCGGACCGCTGCCTTTCTCCCCGACCCTCACTCTGACCTTCCCGCCCAAAGGCGGAGATGTCAACGGCTCTGTCGGCGGGTCGCAGCCTTTCAACAACGGCGCTGAAACCTGTACACAGAGCTTCAGCGGTACGGTGACGGGAACATTCACCGGGGGTGACAACGGCACCGCCTCTGGCAGCATGAACATGACCTTCCAGGTGGTCTGTTCAGGCGGGTCCAACACTCAGAGTTACAGCGGCACCTGGCAGGGAACGCTTGGCGCAGGCGGGTCGGGCGGGGGCACGTGGAGCTCGGCCTACGGCGGAGGTGCCTGGCAGATCACCTATTCCGCCAGCGAGTTCCAGAGCATCCTTGCTCCGCAGGTGTATGACTACCTCTATTTCTGGGATACTTATCGCGTTAACCTGCAGGATGGTGACAAAGCCTGGGATCAAAAGGACATGAAACTGCTGGATGAGGTCCTCGGCAACCTGCCAGAGGAGTTCCTGGATAAATTGCGCGCCAAAGTTTTCAGAAGATATGAATATGATTGGGATCAAAATTGGAACTCAAAAGACACCTTCGGTAAATACTACCTGAGCGCCAACCGCGAGCGTGGTGGAGAATTGATGATGTTCAATGCGGCATACTACGAGGAATTTTACGGCGACCAGAGCGGGGATACTTCATTTAAAGCGGTGCTGGTGCATGAAATGATGCACTCATTCCAGGAATCAGTCGCAAGTGGAACAACAACCAACTCCTACACGAACCCTGTTGTAGAAAATTTTTACAAATCGAATTGCTGGTCATGGGATGCACAGAAATTATCCTGGAAACGCGGCACGGCCTGCAGTGAGGATCTCCCCTGGAGGAGTGGCGAAGAAATGCCTGGATACCTGCCGTACTCATCCTTGAACCCTCTGGAAGACATGTCGGTAAGCGCCGAGTCGTACGTTTACTCGCCAGATCTGTTGAAGGACAAGAATCCAGCCCGTTATGAATACATGAAAAACAATGTCTTTGGAGGCGTTGAATATGAGAACGGCATCCCTAAGTAAATTGAGTGATCATTTTCTCCTGGCGACTCTGCTCGGCTCGCTGCTGCTCGGCGCCTGCGGTACCGCGACACCCCAGCAGCCGGCTGCCAGCCAAGTGACTCCCACGTCAGCAGCGCAGGGAGCGGCGCCGCAGGAGTCACTGAAAGCAGACTCCTGCCTGGCAGGTATCATCCCCGGGCAATCCACGCGGGAGGATGCCATCGCCTCGCTGGGCGAACCAGAATCGGCTGAAACCTCACAAGAAACCGGCGATGAAACCCTGGCATTCCCGGCAGCAGACCAGGCATTCCCGATCTCCGTTCTGGTGCGTGAAGGCGTGGTAGCGCTGATCGGCGTTAGCGTGGATGAGCAAACGCTTAGCCTGACGGAAGTGCTGGCAACCTACGGCGAGCCCGAAAGCACGACCTTCAGTAATTTCATGATGCATGCCATGACCTATCTCTACCCGA
>CAZCHK010000139.1:0-3148 GCA_964498605.1 uncultured Anaerolineaceae bacterium
TTTCGGGAAGGATGTCCGAGGCGATCGTGATCAATGCGGTGGAAGCTGCGGCGAATGGAGCCCCATACGCCAGTCTTACGAGCATGACGCCCACGGGTGAGCGCACGACAAGGTAAAGCAGGTTGCAGGCGACCATGGCGATCTGGGCTGCCAGCAGCACCTTTCGGCGCCCGAAGCGGTCCAGCGCGTATCCCATGAAGGGCCTGACCAAGATCGGGCTGAGGCTGGATATTCCCAGGATCAGCCCGATCTCCGCAGACGAAGCATGAAAGGTCTTTGCCAGGTAAAGGGGGATCGACGCGGTCAGCAGCATGGAGCCGCTCCAGGTCAGAATGGAAACGAAAAACGTCATCAGGTAGTTGGCAGTGAACAATCTCTGTGAATGGGAAGGGCTCATGGTTCGTCGCAGTGACTGGGCATGTCTGATCAAACTTACCCGAGTGTATCACAGGAGACAGACACGCCACAATCCAGGCATTCGAGGATTTTAATACTCTGATTGACAATCACCCCATAGCCAGGGATAATAATAACTCAGATCGTTTCTGGACTACCAGTCATCGCGATCATTGTGAGCAAAGCCAGTTTCACGGTCACTTTTGGACAGCAAGACGAACTCACGGAGGTTACCTTGGATCAGTTGAACATCGGTGATACAGCGCCTGATTTTTCTCTTCCCGATCATGAGGGCAAATTTGTCAGGCTGTCGGAGATCACCCGCTCCCGATACGCTGTACTGGTATTTAACATCGGCTTTGCCTGACCGCACTGCACGAATCACATGGCGCAGTTGCACCGTGATTACGAATCCTTTGCCAAGCTGAAGACCGAAGTGCTGGTGATGGTCCCCAACGGACCGGTGATGATCAAAAAATATATTGAGAAATGCGCGCCCCCCTATCCGATCCTGACCGATAAAGGTTCAAAGGTGGCCGCGCAGTACTTCCAGATCCAACGCTTCTTTTCTCTCGGCACACCGATGGTGTTCGTGGTCGACCATCAACGAAAGATCCGTTATGCGTTCTACTCTAAATCCTTTTTACAAGAACCGAATGTTCAAGAACCTCTCACCATTCTTCAGAGCCTTTCAATTCAAGAATCAGCATGAACCCAACCCGTAGTCTTCACCTGAGCTTATCAAGAATTTGGACAGAAAAACTCTCGGCCTTTTCGCTCGAAACTATCTTTCTAGTAAAACTAACCTAGGCGAGATAAGTTCAAAAGGATGAACACGAAGAGCAGCCTTAACACAAGCAAACGCACCCTTCAACTCCTGTGGGTCAGCTTGACCCTGTGCATCATCCTGCTTCTGGCCAACTTCCTGCCGGTTACGCCGAACGATTACTGGTGGTATGTACGCCTCGGTAGCGACATCCTCCATCAAGGATCCATTCCCCAAGCAGACACCTACAGCTGGACCATCACCGGGTCACCCATACATTACTTCTCCTGTCTTTCCGCGGTCCTGTTCAAACTGCTGGACGCGGGAGGAGGCATTACACTGACCGTATTGGCGCGAGCGTTGTGCCTGGGCGTCTTCTATGGTTTGGTCTGGCTGTGCTCTGTGAAAATGGGTAGCGGTCCGCGCGCGGCTGCGCTTTTCACCCTGCTGGCCGCGCTTGCTGGCAGCAACAATTGGGTTGTTCGCCCGCAGATGTTCGCCTATCCTCTCTTCGGATTGATATTGTGGCTGCTCATCGACTGGCAGTCAGGTAGGATACGCTACCTGTGGCTGCTACCGCTGGCAGCCGTGCTGTGGATCAATTTACACGGTTCCTTTTTGTTGCTCTTCGCTCTGAGCGTGGCTGCCCTGCTTCTCGGCAAGGGTCCAAAAAAACCGCTCCTGATTGCCACGGTGTGCGCCTTTCTGGCCACCTGGCTGAATCCCCGCGGACCCCTGGCCTGGATCGATAACGCAGGGATCATCCTGAACCCATCCTTGGTAAATGCGAATTACATCCTGGAGTGGTCTCCCCCGGTCCTGGCAGGCTGGCAGAACTGGCTGTTTTTCAGCAGCCTGCTTGTATTTCCGATACTGGCAGCCGCATCCAAGCACAAGCTGACCCGCATGGAATGGCTCTGGTTCCTGGGGTTTGGTTTTCTGGCTCTCAGCGGTCTGCGCTACGTGATCTGGTTTACAGTGTTGATGGGCATATTCACTTCCGTCCTTTTTTCGGCATGGGTGAAAACTTTCCGGCAAATGCCTGAGCAGAAGATCTACCCCATCGTCAACCTTTCGATCAGTGCTGTGCTGCTCCTTGTGCCGCTGGCCATGCTGCCCGGTGTGCGCCAGCGCTGGTGGCCATCCGCTCCACCCTCGCTTTCAGAGGAAACTCCCGTGCTCATGGTGGAGTGGCTGAAGTCCAACCCCGACCTCGAAGGTCCGATCTGGAATGACATGGCATTTGGCAGCTACCTGATCCACGCCCTGCCTGAACGGCTGGTCTGGATCGACACGCGTGTTTTTCCCTTTCCTTCGGACCAGTGGGAAACATACACAGCGATCAACGACGCGCAGCCGGGCTGGGAAGCACTGCTCGAGGCCAGCGGTGCCAGGCTTGTGCTGGTCAACCGCGCCACCCAACCCATCCTGGCAGACGGCCTTTCAACTCTTCCGGAGTGGCAGCTCCTGTATGAGGACCAGGCTGGATTCATTTACCAGCGCCGTTGATCCGATCCAAGATCAACACCAACAGCCCAGTTGGGGATTATTCTTCCAGACTGCAGGATCGTCCGTCTTTGGTCTTCACTGACCGGAACAAAGAACCAATTCCAATTGGAACCAAAAGCAGCTGATCGGCGTCATATTTGAACAATCAAATTGGAGGCCTTATGAAAATTTTTATGTACTGTTTCATCCTCTTCTCATTGCTGGCTGGAGCCTGCGCTCCCCTTCCAGACCAGGGAAAGGATCTCATCCTGGCGATGAGCGATGTTGAGCACGAGCAGGATCCGCAGGTCGAACTGGTGGATCTGCAGGCGCTGGTTTCCTCTAACAACGATTTTTCTTTTCGCTTCTATCACGCGATCGACGCTCGGGAGGGAAATCTGGTCTTCTCGCCTCTCAGCCTTTCACTGGCACTGGGGATGGCAGCTGCCGGCGCGCAGGGCACGACCAGGACCGAGATGCTGGAAGCGCTCTCTTTAC
>CAZCHK010000140.1:0-3104 GCA_964498605.1 uncultured Anaerolineaceae bacterium
ACGAGAGCTTACTTGGCGCGTAACGGCGCATGACAGACTGACAGGGGTGAAGAATCTTTGGGCGGGTCACTCTTGATCCGCTCTTTTCTATTCTGGCGCAGCAGGTTCAAAAGGTGTCGGCGTGTGGAGGAAGAGGTGTCCAGGACAATCTTCACCCAGCATCTGGAGTGCCCGGAGCAGACGCGAGGGCTTCTTCTGAATCATTTAAGATCATTTGTTATTCATTGGTGTGGATGAAGATGACATTGCCATTGCAAAGATGTCGCCCGGGAAGCGCGCACAAACCTGGATATTCTTTCACACGCATTCCAAAAAGCTCCGTTTTCATGTTGCATTAACCTCACGAAAATATCATTACTTTACCGGGAGCGAGCATGAATCATACGCAGTATCAAATTGGCATTTGTTTTCTGATGTTGATATTGGCTGGTTGTGGGCAGCAACCTGCGCAGACAGGCGCCCAGCTGCAGACTCCAACTCAACCGGTTGATCTGACTCAAACCGTTGCCAGCGAAGCGGTGATTGACAATCTGCAGCCGCTCGTGGCTTTCTATTCAGACCGCGACGGCAACCCGGAGATTTACATCATGCGATTTGATGGAAGTTTGCTGACCCGCCTGACGGATGATCCATCCCATGACGACAGTCCTGCCGTATCACCGGACGGAAAAAGAGTTGCCTTCCTGTCCGCGCGTCACGACCCGGAGCCTGAATTTCCCAATTTAAAATACGAATTGTACCTGGTCAACATAGACGGGAGCGGTCTCACCCGCCTGACGAACACTCCTACCACTGAGGACCACCCCGCCTGGTCTCCGGATGGTTCCCGCATCATTTTCGACGCGGATTACGATGACGATGGGTACAGCGAGATCTACACCATTGCATCGGACGGCAGCGATCTGGCCCGGCTTACGGAAAACGCCGCAAATGACCAGTTTGCTGATTGGTCCCCGGACGGCAGCCAGATTGCCTTTTCCTCCGATCGGAACGGCGGCTGGGATATTTTTGTCATGGATGTCGATGGTTCTGATCAGCGGCCACTCACGAACAGCGCAGGCTGGGAGGTCTTTCCCGCCTGGTCCCCGGATGGCAGACTGATCGCCTTCAATTTCCTTGCACCCGGATCGCGAAATACCGATGTTTACGTAATGGATTCCATGGGAAGTGACGTTCGTGCCCTGACCAGCCGGGCTGGCTTTGATGAAAACCCGGTTTGGTCGGCCGATGGCGGTCAGATCATGTATCAGACCGAGGTCAATGGCAATTTTGAGCTGGCCGTGATGAACGCCGATGGCACCGACCAGCGCATCCTGCTGCCGTCGCATGCCGATGAGCTTTGGCCATCCTGGTGGACGCCTCAGAGTACAGCAGATATTGCTTTTCTTAAAAGCGCGCAGGACTTTCCCGATGTGCCGACTTATAAAATCAGGCTGGCTGACCTTGACGCGGACGGGGACCTGGATGCCGTGATCGCCAACAGCAAGCAGATCACCGCCCAGGTTCTCCTCAATGACGGGAGTGGGTACTTGATCGACAGCCTTCAGGATCTGGGCTGGTACGGGCACGGCGCGGCCGTGGGAGACGTGGATGGGGACGGGGATGCGGACGTGGTGATCAGCGTTTACAAGTCTTCCTACCCGACGCGGGTCTATCTCAACGATGGCACCGCTGTGTTTAAAGAGCTGAGTGGGGCTTTTCGAACGAATGTGGGATACACAGTCGAGCTGATCGACCTGGATGGGGATGGGGACCTCGATGCGGCAGGCGAAGACAACACCGCGACGCACATCTTCTGGAATGATGGCGGCGGGTTTTTCAGCTCGGAGCCAGGCAGATATCCAGTGGGTGCAGTCTGGGGAGACCTGGATCTTGACGGGGACATGGATTTATTTGGGAAGATCGAGGGAACCGGATACGCACTCCAGTTCAACGATGGAACCGGATCCTTCTCAGAACCCCGGTTGATCGAAGACGTGCAGGCCATGGCATTGGGCGGCATTGCTTTGGGGGATCTGGATCGTGACGGCGACCTGGATGTAATCGTCACCAATGGGCATCACGCCTCGAAGAGCTTTTCCGCGTTTGTAATGCTGAATGATGGAAACGGGTTTTTTACCCGGACAGTTCAGGTTTTCGATCCCGTCAAGAATTCTGCGCCTGTCCTGGGGGATTTGGATCTGGATGGGGATCTGGACCTGGTATTATCCGACCATTTTGAAGCCTGCCAGATCTGGTTGAACGATGGAACTGGAATATTTGTGGACAGCGGATTCCGGTTCGGGGGTGATCAGTTCTATTCGGATGCCCAGCCTGGGGACCTGGACGGGGATGGCGATTTGGATATCATGCTGTCAACGTTTGGAAACGCCCATGGCCCCAACGAAATATGGTTTAATCAAACAATTGAATCAATCTTGTCATCACCGTGAAAAAGTTAGGAGGGATTGCGATGGATAAAAAAGGATTTCGCCTCATGCTGGAGGGAAGACATGTCCCCCCAGAAAAGATGGATGCGGCCCTCTCTTTGGCGCAGCGCTACGACGATTTCGCCAAACAGGCGGATGGTTTTTCCACGGAGTCTGCGTGGGCGTTTGCCAGGATGCTCATCGCCGAGGGGTTGAACAGCGAGGAGAACTTCATCACCCTGGCTCGCTACGGACTATTCATCAAGAAAAATCCGGTCTATCTTGCCATGCTGGAACTTCTGGATGGAGGCGAGGCGCAGGAAAACCTGTACCATCTTGTTGCAAAACGACACGGAACGGTTCTTCGGGATGAGGTCTTCAAGGATATCGGCCTCGCTCCCTACGGTACTCCCACGCCGGAAAAACCGCGCTACATGCATCCGGTCGTTCAGCGCCTGGAGGACTCGATCGGCACGGACGGGTGCCGCGAGCTGCTGGCAGACAGCCTGCGCGATCTGCCGGACGAGATGTACGCGGCTGCCCGCGACATGTATCGATCCAGCAGGGACGTTGATGAATACCTCCAGAAGAAAAAGCAGGCTTTTGTCGCTCAGCTTGAGACCTGTCAGCGCGAAGGGCGCCTTTTCTTTGCCCAGGAGATAACCGACGAGGTGTTGGAGTATGTGAACGGTGACG
>CAZCHK010000141.1:0-3057 GCA_964498605.1 uncultured Anaerolineaceae bacterium
TCCTGGAAGACCAGGGGGTCGATCTCGACGGCTGCAGCCAGCGCAGCCAGTATGCTCACTACTTTGATAATTGTCTGTTATACTATAAATACTTTCGTAACCCGTCATTTTAGACTTAATAATGACGGGTTACGAAATCGAAGTGGAGCTGAGATGAAAACTTGTGATGCCACCCTCAATATCAATGATTTCTATCGAAAATTTGCAAATACGAAGTCAGTTACAAAAAATGAATTAATGGAATACTTTACTGCAGAGAATCCTGATCTAACCATCCAGGGCTTTCGCAGGATTGTCTACAGATTGGAAAAACAAGGTGTTATTTATGCTTCCGGGAATGCCGTCTACTCGATCCAGCCAGCGTCCTCTCTTCCTTTACAGCCAAAGATAAAATTCACACCGATCCCTTCACTCACTGCCAAAAAAACCACAGAAGCGTTCAAAGACCAGTTTCCGTACTCGAATTGTATCTACTGGGAAACCAGAATACTCCACAACCTGATGATCCATCAACCTCGCACGAACATGATCATTCTTGAAACCGATAAAGACTCAGAGAGTGCAGTGTTTAACCACTTCATTAGTCTTGGTATCAGACCAACATTCCTTGATCCGGATCGCGTGATCATGGATAGATATGTTGGGGTTCAAGATGAATCCATCATTGTGTCAAAGTTCATCTCACAATCGCCCAAAAGGCAGAAAGCCAGTCTCCTGAGCTATGCTAGACTCGAAAAAATCCTTGTGGACATCCTGGTGGACCAGAATAAGTATTACATGTACCAGGGGCAGGAATTGAGCTCCATTTTTGAGAGCGCATTTGACACCTTTGTCATCAATCAGGATTCAATGCTGCGGTACGCTGGCAGACGAAGTGCACAAGATAAACTAAAGCGGTTCATCCTGAACAAGACCAATCTGGAGCTAAGAGTTTACTCAAAGAACTCCCGATGATCACACCTCGATCCCGCACCAGGGAATGGATCGAGAGCCTCAAGGGTAAATACGATCCTGGACTTGCTGAGCGAATGATCATGGCTTTTATGCTGGTCGAAGATCTACAAAAGAGCTCACACGTACACCCGCTATCAGCCGGTTCGACAGAAAAATCGATCTTGCTTCTTTCCATATGAACGCCCGAGATGATTTGCAACGCTTGGAGAGGTTAAAGAAATCATCGATTGAAGCTTATTATTATTATTTTCAGGCGCTCGAATTGTTCAATAAAATTGCAAGTAAATACAACGGGGCAGATCATTCAAAAGCACATGGAGGAAAGCCCTCTTGTACTTCGTCGGCTAGTCATGATGATCCGGTTATTTCGTTCAGTATGTGTGCACGAAAATCGCAGGAATACAGCCTCATTGTTGTAAAAACAGAAAATGAACGCCACCTGCTGATGAAGTGAATATCCTGAAAAGTTAGTTACGATCTCATTGATAAATATAAACTATATGATATACTTAGTTTATATCGCATGGTAAGGTACAAACAAATGCCAAAAAAATACCTGATTGGTCATTATCAACCTCAACCAGGCGGGTTCTCGGCTTTTCTCCCCGCTCCTTTCCCCCCAGCCGGTGGATACGATTTTGATGCGAAGGTTATCCAAAAAAGTCACGAAGCCGTCAGGCTGCTAGGCAAGCTGGATGGCATCACTCGATTGCTTCCCGATTTGGATTTCTTCCTTCTGATGTACTTGAGAAAAGATGCAGCCGCTTCCAGCCAGATTGAAGGCACAAAAGCGACCATGCTGGACGCTATCGAAGCCGAGGTCAGATCCAGAGAATCCATTCCAGCGGATGTCGATGACATTTTACATTACATCAAGGCGTTGAAGTTTGGAATAAAACGAGTACGAGATGAAAAATTTCCCATCTCTTTGCGGTTCATACGCGAACTTCATAAAGAACTGCTGGATCAAGCCCGAGTCACCCAGTTTTCAAATCCAGGTCATTTTCGAGAAAGTCAAAACTGGCTGGATGGAACCCGACCGGATAATGCCCGTTTTGTTCCACCTCCGGTATCTGAGATGAAAGCTTCTCTGGCGCAAATCGAGGGCTTCATCCACTCCAAAGATGACATTCCCCCGATCATCAAAGCCGCGTTGATCCATGCGCAGTTCGAGATCGTTCATCCTTTTCTGGATGGGAATGGCCGAACAGGCCGAATGCTGATCACCTTTTATCTATGGCAGGTCGGTTATCTGGAAGAGCCTGTGCTGTATCTTTCCAGTTATTTCAAGAAACATAAAGAAATCTATGTGAACCGCTTAGAAGATTATCACAATGGATTGATTGACGAATGGATCAAGTTCTTCCTGGATGGGGTGATCGAAATTGCGGGTGCTGCTGTGGAAACAGTTGCAAAGATAACAAAATTGCGTGAACAGGATATGATAAAAATCTCCTTGATGGACAAACGAGCCGCGGAAAGCGCGGTGGTTGTCCTTCCTCAATTGTTCTCACAACCCATTGTCAGCGTCTCCACAATTAGAAACTGGACTGGTTTTACAACGCCTGGAGCTCAAAAATTGATCGATCGTTTTATCGCTCAGGGAATTCTGCATAAGAAAGACGCGGATCAACATTACGGGCAACTTTATTATTACAAGAAATATTTAGACATCTTCAATCAATAGGCCAACGCCCGCAGCGCTGCCACGCCGATCCTCGTGACCTGGACCTTGGGGACAAATGCCGGGAACAGAACGGACAGGTCGGCAGACACCGAAACCCGGACCCGGTTCTCACCCGGCGTGATGTGGATGCCGGTCACGAAAGCGCGCACGCCCTTGCCTGATAACCCCGAGGTGTTCAACGACACATAGGATTGGGCACTCGACCAGGCCTGAGAGGTGGGCACCAGGTTCCCGGTTTCCTGGAAGACCAGCGGGTTGATCTCGGCGGCCGCGGCAAGCGCGGCTGCGTCTGCTGCCTTCTGCACCTCGGCAATGGCGTAGAAATAGCGCCCCAGCTCAACAGCCAGCCCCAGGATCGGCACCAGCACCAGCCCGAAGAAGACCGCCCAGAAGGTCATGGCGTATCCGGAACGGGC
>CAZCHK010000142.1:0-3052 GCA_964498605.1 uncultured Anaerolineaceae bacterium
AACGGCAGCGACAGCCGCTACTACGTTGAACCCGACATGTTCGAACAGCAGATGCGCTGGCTGTATGAACACGGCTACCAGACCATCACCGTGACCGAACTGGTTCAAGTGATCCGGGAGGGTGGGGTTATCCCGGCCAGGCCAGTCATCATCACCTTTGATGACGGGAATTTGGATGTGTATCAAAACGCCTTTCCCGTCATGCAAAAATACGGCTTTGTTGGCGTGTTTTACATTGTCAGCAACCGTCTTACCGCGAAGGATTTTGTCACAGCAGAACAGCTGCTGGAAATGGCCGCGGCGGGATGGGAGATCGGGTCGCATTCCGCCACCCACGCCAACCTGGTCGAGCGTCACGACCTGGTCAACAGCGAGGCGGCTGGATCGAAGACCAGCCTGGAATCAGCGCTGGGCATGCCGATCAATACCTTCGCCTATCCTTTCGGGCGCACGGACGAGCTTGTTACCGACCGCATCTTCCGCTACGGCTATCTGGGGGCGGTGGGACTGGGCACTTCCTATACCCACACAAAGAACACGCTTTATTATCTCAGCCGCGAAGAAATTCGTTTCGAATACACGATGGAGCAATTCATCGCCCTGCTGCCGTGGCAGCACTGACCAGACACGGAATAGCGAAAAACCATGCACAGTACAAGCGCGTGATAAAATTGCACCCATGACCGATGAACTCATCACCCAACTAGGCAAGCTCATTGCCGAAAAGATTTTAAAGCAGCCCGATCGCGAGCTGGATCCCGGACAGACGCTCATTTCCAGCGGTATGATCGATTCCTTCAGCCTGGTCGACCTGGCGCTGATGGTCGAAGACACATTCGGGGTGCACCTGGACGACACGGAGCTGAACGCCGACACCTTCGACACACTGCAGCAGCTGGCTGACCTGGTCAAATCCCGTCAATAGGTAGTTGTGTAGGCACCTGCCATGACTGTATTCGCCAAAACCCTTCGCGAGCATTTCAACCTGCGCCCGCAACAAACCGCCATTCACATGCTGCTGGCCGGCAGGGAAGACCATGCGCTCTCGTACACAGAACTGTTGCAAGGAGCGGCGGGGTATGCGCAGATGCTTCACAAGGAGGGCGTCAGGCCTGGAGAAGTGGTCATCCTGATCTTCCAGCACAGCCTCGAGCTCGTCTTCGCCTATTTTGGTTGTATTCTGAGCGGCGCCATCCCGTCAATCATGCCTTTTTTAACAGAAAAGCTTCAGCCGGAACGTTACCGAGCCGATCTGGCCGCGCTCATTGCTGTCACCAAACCTGAAGCCATCATCACCTACCGCGAATTCGAGAGCGAGGTTCGCGCGGCTGTCCAGCCGGGTTCGTCGGTTCGATCGGTGATGATCAGCGAGAATGCCGACCCGCCGTGTACACCGGATTTCGAGACTTTAGGTGGATTGGGACGAAATGCGGATCAAATCGTGCTTTTGCAGCACAGTTCAGGCACGACCGGGCTTCAAAAAGGTGTGGCGTTGTCGCACCAGGCGGTCCACAATCAGCTGGAGCATTACAGGGAAGCGCTTCGACTGAACAATGAAGATGTCATCGTTAGCTGGCTGCCGCTGTATCACGACATGGGGCTGATCGCCTGTTTTCTGATGCCGATCCTCCTGGGTGTGCCGCTGGTTCTCCTTTCGCCATTTGAGTGGGTCAGAGCGCCTTACCGGTTGATGCAGGCAGTCACCAGGTACAAAGGAACGCTGTCCTGGCTGCCCAATTTCGCCTACAATTTCTGCGCCCAGAAGATCCGCGAACGCGATCTGGAGGGGGTTGACCTGTCATCCTGGCGGGCGGTGACGAACTGCTCGGAGCCGATGCGGCACGAAAGCCACGAGGCGTTTTACGAACGTCTCAAAGGGTACGGGCTGCAACGCTCCGCGTTGTGCACGAGCTACGCCATGGCGGAGAACGTTTTTGCCGTCACCCAGGGCGGGATAGACAGCACGGTCATTGTGGACGAGATCGATCGCGAGGACATGCAGGTAAACAGGCTGGCAACCCCGGCGCATGACGGAAGACCTGGTGTGAAGATGCCGTCCGCGGGCAAAGCGATCCAGGGGACAAGCGTGCGGGTGCTGGATGAGCATCACAGGGATGTGCCCAACCGCGTGATCGGCGAACTGGCATTGAAAAGCGACTGCATGCTTAGCGGGTACTACCACCGCCCAGACGCGACAGCGAAGGCGATTATTAATGGGTGGTACCTGACCGGCGATTACGGGTACATGGTCGGCGAAGAAGTTTTCGTGTGCGGAAGGAAAAAGGAAATCATCATCGTTGGCGGCAAGAATGTCTATCCCATGGACCTGGAAGAGATCGCCATGACGGTGAGCGGCGTTCATGCTGGCAGGGTGGTGGCCTTTGGGGTGTTCAACGAGGCAGCCGGCACGGAGGAGGTCGTCCTTGTAGCCGAGGTGGAAAGTGAAGAGTTAAAGGAACGCTACCGCATCGAGGATGGCATCCGTCAGGCGGTCACGCGCGGATCCGCCATCGCCTTGCGGCACGTGCACCTGGTGGACAAGAAATGGCTGATCAAGACCTCCAGCGGGAAGAACGCGCGTGTTCAGAACAAGGAAAAATATTTGAAAGAAATGGGCCTGATCTAAATTTGAACAGGATTCATCAACGGACCGGTGGTGCAAACCCGGTCCGTTGCGTTTTATTGGATTGTTAGTATGCGGTGACCTCGATCAGCACGGCACGGACCACTCGCCTGAAGGTGTACGCATTCGCATCCTGGTTATAACCCTGGCACGTGACCAGCGAAAGCCAATCCAGCTCCTCGTGTTTCAGGACATCCAGGTTCGAGGGGAGAACGAGCGAGTTGGTACGCACCTCGTAGGTATACCTGTTGCCCCAGGCGTGCAGGTACACCCTGTCACCATAGGACAACGACTTGAGGTGGACAAACACCCCGGGATTGCCGTTCGCGTCATACACGTGACCGGTCAGAGCCGTATTGCCGGGAAGGGTAGGGAAGGAAGTGCCTTGAAGATACCCGACTGAAGACCCGAGCCACGAGACATCCCAGC
>CAZCHK010000143.1:0-3049 GCA_964498605.1 uncultured Anaerolineaceae bacterium
AAATTATATTGACACCTTCTAAAAAAGCAATACCAAATTTCGAGGAAATCGCATGGATGAATGGCAAATCCAAGCCTGGAGGGTGTGCTAGAATTATCTCGTGGGATCCATACACGCAAATGGACCTGCTGGAACAAGGATCCCCAAATGCAATTAACATTCCTCAAGAGGTAACCAACATGGAACTAACGACAATCCTGGTTGCTGATTACGCCAGCATCGATCAGAGCGGCAAGATCAACCTGATGGGGATCTTCCAGAGCATCAACTGCCAGACCTTCCCCACCCGCCATCCTTCCATGCACCTGTTCGTCAAACTGTCCGCGGAACTGGGGGAATACGGGGAAGAAAGAAACCTGACCATCAGCATGCGCGATGAGAACGGCAAGGAGATCTTCAAGATGAACGGCCCGATCAAGATCCCGCAGCCGCAGGGTGGCCGGAGACCTGAGGTCAACGCCATTTTCCAGATCAAGGACGTGGTCTTCAACAAACCAGGCCGCTTCCAGTTTGTCGTGCTGGTGGACAAAGATCACAAAGGGCAGCTTTCATTTGACGTGACCAGCATCGGCCTGCTCGCGGCTCCCCCGCAGAAGCAGGAACCGCAAATTTAAGCCGATCGCAGGCTCACTCGTGTAAAACGTGAACAGACCGCCAATATGGATGGCGGTCTGTTTTTTGATCGAGAAATCTTGCCGAATTAATCCTGGCTGATGCCCAGTTCCACGGCACGCGCAGCCATCTGGTCGCGGAGCTTCTTGGAATCTTTGGGATAGGTGAAGTAGAAGCCGGTGAAGAGGATGCCGCACAAAATCCACGGGAAGGGGACCGTCCAGACCATGGCCGTCTGCAGGTCGATCCTGTCGGCGATGATGCCGAAGATCAAGGCCACGATCGCCGCGAAACCGGTTTCAATGAACACAACCACCGCAAATGCCGTCGACCTCAATTCGGGCGCAACCACACCCTGCATCATGGGCTCCTTGGATCCTTTGCCCGGCCAGCTGATCAGCAGGGCCGTGAAGAAGCACAGGATCATCAGCTCCGCTAGCCCCCAGTCCGCCGTCTGTGTGAACAGAATGTAGGTCAGGGGAATCCCGCTGAAAACGGAGATCTGTCCAATGAAAGCTCGCCCGTACTTGGGGCTGACCTTCTCGGCGTAATCTCCGATCATGCCACCAAGGACGTTGCTGATGGCTGTGCCGATGACGATGGCTCCAAACACCAGCGTGGATGTTTGGGGTTCCAGGTTCCGGATCTCGACCAGCCAGGTGATCAGGAAGGCTCCCATGATCACCCAGGGCATCGAGCCAGCAAGGCCCTGCGCGATGGCGACCCAGATCGTCGGAATGCCGAGCACTTTCTTGATGTCCGTGACCCTGGCTTTGTACTTATCCGCGTCTTCCTGCGTCAACCTGCCTTTCATCTCCGGTTCCGCTTCGCCCCTCACAGGTTCATCGACCAGGAACCAGATCAGGATGCCTGACAGCACGCTCGCGCCTCCCAGGATGAAGAAACCGATGCGCCACGATTCCGGTGAGGCCAGGAAACCCAGGCCGATGGTAAAGATGACGATCCCCAGCACACCGATGGCCTCCAAGATCCCCAGCATTCGCCCGCGCACCTTGGGGGCGAAGGTGTCCGCCATGATCGAAAAGGTAGCCGGCATCAGGCAGCCCAGCCCGATCCCGGAGATGACCCGGATCGTTATCAGCTGCCCGAAATTCTGGGTCAGTCCAACCGCGATGGTCCAGATGCCCCAGATGCCCGTGCCCCACAGGAGCACCTTGCGGCGGGAAAAGCGGTCGGACAGGTAGCCCCAGAAAGGCGAGCTCAAGGCCTGCAGGAGACTGCGGGCGAACGTGATCCAGGACAGCTGCATGAAGGACAAGCCCCAGATCTGGCGCAGTATGGGGCTGAAAACGGACATGGCCTGCCCTTCTCCCTGGTCCACGAAATAACCCAGTGACAGGGCGAACAGGGTGCGCCAGCGCTTCCTCGGCGTGACATTTTTTACTTCATTGGCTTTCGGTGCGGATGTCATGAATGTGATCCTCCTTGAACTAGAATGTTGAATTGCAAAAGTTGTAGAAGTTCTCCAAAAGACCTTGCTATTATATCTCACTGTTTTTCAGCATATTAGTGTGATAATAATGATGTCTGGACTTGATTAAATCGGTAAGGGTCAATGTAATAAATCGAGTTGCGAGGGAGGCACGAATGGAAACACCATCTGAACAGGCTCAATCACAAAAAGGAATTCTGCATTTCTCATTTCCAAATCTCCCAGAGTCATTCCTTAAAGATAAACCTCGATTGAGTGGAAAGAGCACCTTCCATTCCTGGATTCTAATGGTACTTGGATTGATCGTCACACCTTTCATATTTCTATTTTCAAGTTTTTTATGGGTCGTTCCATTTTATGCAGTGGTTTTCCTCACGTTGGGAGTTTTTCTTTTTGCGCCAGGCTGCCTGGGCTGGCTGCTTCTGCTGTTGATTTCAATCCTTATTTTATTTCTGCTGATTCTCTTCTTACCTTTTATCATCAGCCTACCCATAGGTTATATTGAAGCCTTCTTTGCAAGGATCGGGAAATGCCGCAGCCCGGTCGCAGGTGCTGTCATGGGAGGGCTAGCTGGTTTTACGGGATCCGCGGGTTTAATCCTTGTCATCGAAGACCTGAGCAGCGTCCCAGGTGATGTATTACCCGTGTTGCTTCTCACTTCTGGATTCGTTGGTTTTATTTTTTCGATAGGTGGAGCCATAGGAGGTTACTGGGGAATCAAACAGGGAATGTTTTGCGAGAAGTGCGGAAAGTGGTATGGTAAGTGGAACACGTACACTGGTTTTGGAATCGAGGCAGTTGGACCTTTAGCGCAGATCATCAATAAATTGGGGAATGGTGACAGCAAATCTCGTTTTGTAAATACAGGAAAGGAATACCGCTTTGCTCCCCTGGCAAAAGATCAAAGACCAGCATTGATAATTCAATTTCGCAAGTGCCAGCACTGCGCCGATGCAGATGTACAGTGGCAGGCATATCTCCTTC
>CAZCHK010000144.1:0-2925 GCA_964498605.1 uncultured Anaerolineaceae bacterium
GAAGTTCCAACAGGTCGCTCCCGACCCCGTCTTGGGCAACGCGCAGACCGAGCAGTCTCTCGACCTTGAGCGGGAGGTTCAGCCGGGTTTGCGTGAGTGCGCTGAAGGGGTAGCTGCTGGGGATGGTGTTGCCCCACTGTGGAGAATCTTGGTGTTTAAAAAGGGAATCGTGAACGGTAAGCGCGCTTGGATAGCAGGCGGTCGCTGAGTCGGTGAACGCCGCACCGGCAATAAAATGAAATTTCGCTGCGAAAGGTGCCAGGACCAGAAAGGACATCAGGAGAAAATGCCAGCGAAGACAGAATTGCTCATGGATTGGCAGCAGCCTGGTAAATATCGACTTCACCGTTGGAGAACAGCACGCTGAATTCTCCCAGGTCGATCTCGCCCAGCGCTTTTTCGCGCAGACCGTAAAAGATGTAGTCGACCTGGTTTTCCAGCAGATACTCAGCAGCGGATGGGACGTCCAGCGAGCCGCTAAAGAAAGCGCCCACCTCCGCCTTGTTCTTTTCTGCATCTACCGTTTCGAAGGGATGCCCGTAAATTACCCGCCGCCCGGTCCGCGCCGGGATGAGCACCCCGATGTCCTCCGAGGCAAGGATGAGCGCGTCTTTAGGAGTGTTGGCCTGGATCCAAGCCAGGGCTTGCGCTTCCGGGTTGCTGAGGACCAGCCTGGGCTCGCTCTGGGCAACACTGATCAGACCCATGGCAATGACCAGGAGGATGGTCGGCAGCATGCAGACGTACAGCGCCACACTGAGCAGGCGTTTGAGGCGCGGTTTCTGCAGAGTGTCAATAAATATCACAGCCAGGAGCGCCACGGGGATACTCAGACCGACCAGGAAACGCCGCTGCAGATTGAAGGGCAGATAGGTGAGGACAATTCCCAGCCCCATCCACAACGCCAGCACGCGCTCGGGAGGAGCGACATGCCTGCGCTTGATAAGAGTGATGATAGCGCTGAACGCGAACAGCAGCCCGGGCAGGAGGGCGATGACCAGGTCTGGTAGCGCGGGAGCCGGGGTGAGGTTCTGGGCGTCCCAGGCTGATAGGATCGGGTCGGACTTGATGGCAATCAACTGGTAAACCATCACGGGCAGGGCGCCGATGCCAAAGAGGAAGGCGTTGCGGACTTCCAGCTTTTTGAGTCCGATCCAGTTCCACAGTGTGCTGCCGGTGATGACCAGCAGGCTGATGACGACGGAGAAGGGGGAGAGGTTGGCTAGGATGAACCCGACCAGCAGCAGCCAGATATGCCATTTCACTTTTCGCAGCAGGCAGACCTGGCGCAGGACAAGCAGGATCAGACCCAGGGAAAGGGGAAAGTGCGGATTGGCGTAGCATGAGAGAAATGTGTACGCTTCCGGCACGATCAGGTCGGGAGTGAGACGGTTGAGCGCCAGTCCCAGCCAGCCCATGCCTGAGAATAGAACAGCAGCCATGTAGCTGCGAAAAGCGAGTGGCTCATTTTCAGTAAAGAAAGCACGGCAGAAACGCCAGAGTTCAATCAGCAGGTACAGGCTGCACAGCAGCCGGGCGGTGTGGAAGGTGGCGATCATGGGAAGGTCAAGGAGCGCAGCGAGTTTCCCGAGCAGAAGGTAGAAAAGGAAGATGTACGCGCCTTCGCCAGGCTGGGCGGTGTAGGGTAGTGTGAACTTCCAGTCGCCACGCGCGCCTTCAACCATCTTGGCGAGGTAGGAATTCCCATCCAGCGGATTGTATAGAAAACCGGCAAAACCGAACCTGTCGCCAGCGAGGGCGGGGGCGACCAGGACAGGAATGCTTAGAACCAGCAATACGACGCCAACCAGAACAGCGACGCCCATGTTGCTCTTGCTCATAGATAAAGTATACAGGGTTTAAACGACAGGCGGATAAAGAATTGCCAGGCCAATAATAACAGCCCCGCGATCGCAGGGCTGCGGTGTTGACCATACCACGCTTATCCGGCAAGAGCGCGGAAGCGGGAATTTCTTGCTTTGTACGGCAACACCTCGCTTTTTTTCTGAGCGGGCAGACTGGACTTTTGCGGGAGCGTGTTTAGATTATCCAGCTTGCGAAATTCCAGGCTCTGACCCATCAGGCGTTCGATGCTGCGAATCATGTGCATGTCCTCAGACGTGACCAGCGAAAGGGCGGTGCCCAGGTGCTCCATGCGACCTGTGCGACCGGTGCGATGGGTATACGCCTCGGCGGTGTCGGGGATGTCGAAGTTGATGACATGCGAAATGCGCGACACATCAATCCCGCGGGCGGCGATGTCGGTGGCGACCATCAACCTGACCTTCCCGCTGCGGAACGCGCTCATCGCCATCTGGCGCTGACCCTGGGAGAGATTGCCCTGCAGCGAGGTGGCGGAATGACCGGCGTTGGCAAGCTGCAGCGCCAGTTTCTTGGCGCGGTGCTTGGTGCGGGTGAAGATCAGAACCTGCCCGTCGCCGGTGGTTTTAAGCAGCTGTAGCACGGCTTCCAGTTTGTGCTCGGGGTGCACCGTGTACAGGGCGTGACGGATGGTTTCCAACGGACGGGAGATATCGATCTCCACGGTGACCGGATTGACCAGCATTTCCTTGGTCAGCTTGCGGATCTCGGCAGGCATGGTGGCGGAAAAGAGCAGCGTCTGGCGCTCCTGCGGTACCGCCTCAACAATGCGGCGGATGGCGGGTAGGAAGCCCATATCGAACATCTGGTCGGCTTCATCCAGCACCAGGATCTCGACATGCCGCAGACTGAAGACGCGCTGATCGTACAGGTCCAGCAGGCGCCCGGGACAAGCGACGACAATATCCACGCCGGCACGCAGGTTTTTAATTTGCGCCTGCGAGCTGACACCACCGTAGACCGTGATGGCGCGCAAGCCGGTCTGGCGGCCGAGCTGGCGGATGGTGGTGTAGGTCTGCTCAGCCAGCTCACGGGTGGGAGAGA
>CAZCHK010000145.1:0-2902 GCA_964498605.1 uncultured Anaerolineaceae bacterium
GTGGGACACCACCAGCAACAGGATGCCAGTCAAGGATCGTCCTTCCCGCAGCGGACGATCTAACTTGCAGTAGATTCTCTCTCACCTGCATTTCTTTGGTTGACTGATTAAATAATCCGTAAATCATACTGCAATACCTTTGGAAATTGGCAAACCAGGTATCTGCTGCTAGCAAGTCACAGCGAATGCAATTATGGCCACGACAACAACCGGCACCATCCCGTACAGCAGTACCCTGCCCATAACCTTCCCCTCCTGGTTGCCCAACCCCACCGTGCTGCAGCCCACGATCACTTTCGCCGGTGCCATGATGCTGCCCAGGCTGCCCCCCGCGGTTTGCGCCGCCAGGATCCACGGCACGCTCAAGCCCAGCAGCCCCGCTGTCTGCATCTGCAGTGCGGCAAAAAGCACATTGGAATTGTTGTTGGACCCTGTGATGAACGCCCCCACCGCCCCGATGAGCGGCGCAACACCCGCGTAGGCACTCCTGCCCACACCGCGCGCCAGTCCCTCCGCCAGCAGCTGCGTCATCCCGCTGGCGCTCATGACCATCGCCATGCCCACCATCGCCAGGATGCCCAGGCTCGAGTTCAGCGCTCCCTTGCCTGTCTTCTGCAGAATCCTCCTCACTGCCCCGTGTGTGTAGTATCCCGCCAACCGGTAAATGCCGTATGCCACAATCGAAGCGTACAGCAGGATCATGCCCGGGTGGCTGAAGACCTCGATGGCGCGCGTGCTGCCTGATGCGGTGACCACCCCCAGGCTGGTGACCGTCTCGGGCAGCACCAGCGAGAGCGACACACGCGAAAGCCACTCATTCAACTCCGGGATCAGGTTAATGCCAAACGCCAGCACCAGCAGCACCCCGTAAGCCGAGAACGAGATCCACGTCGAGCGCTTCTTGCTGGTCTCATCCTGGGAGATGCCTGCTTCACCTGCCCCTGCCGCGTCCACCTCACCCGTAAGGATGCGCTGATACAGCGGTATCCTGCACAGCAGGACGCCTGACAGCAGCCCCGCCATAGCCCCGCCCGTGGCGCCCAGCACCCACAGGCGGTTTGTCACCAGGAAATACTGCACCCCGCCCATCACCACCGTCAGGATGCCCACCGCCGGCAGCCCGCGCAGCAGGCCCTTCCAGCCCCCGGCGATGAGCGCCACCAGTGCTCCGCAGGCAAAAGAGGCCAACCCCAGCAGAATGCCTGCCTGCGATGCCAGTGCCTCACCGGGCAGGCCGGTCGCGGCGATGAGCGTCTGGAATGAGGTGCCCATTGAGCCGAAGTTGACCGCCCAGCCGATGCCCACGCTGGACATGACCACCGCTTCCACCGGGCCAAAGCCCAGCCCCACCAGCAGCGGAGCCGCCACCGCCACCGGCACGCCGAAACCGCCCATGCCCTGCAGAAAGCTGGCGAAAACCCAGCCCAGCAGCAAACCCTGCATCATGCGGTCGGGGGTCAGGCGTGTCAGCGCTGCGCCGATGGAGCGCACCGCGCCGGCCTGATCGGTGGTGTGATACAGCAGCAGCGCTGCCCAGATGATCAGCAGCACGTCAAGGGAGAGGAACACTCCGCGCGCCTGGCTGACAGCAAGACCATCGAGACCCAGTCCCCAGAACATCAGCGCGATGTATAGCGTGTAGAGGAACGCCGCGCCACCGGCTTTGCTGCCGCCCCATTTGAAGCCCAGCATAAGAATGAGCACCACGAGTATCGGCGAAAGCGCCAGCAGCCAGGTCAGCAGGTTAAGCGGCATGATGGGGAATTATAACCTTCACCTCTTTTCTCTCTTTATCCAAAGAGGATCTTTTTTACCACAGCAGGTAATCGTCAGGATTTTCACCCTGTTCACAAGGTGTTATCATCAGGTGCCACGCGATCCTGGAACAAAGAGTTGTATCCTGCTGTTGATAAGCGGCATACCAGAAGCACCAATCCCGCGTGTTGCGGTGATCATGCCCCGGCTCTAGCTCCTCGCACGCGGAGATGTTCACCTGACTGGGTACAAGACACCAGCCCTCGTACGGTTCCATATAACCGCCGCAGGTACCATCTTTACACACAGGTTCAATATAACCGCCACAGCGCTCGCACATGCCCTCAGCGTTGCAAATACTATCTGCCTCACACAACCCGCCTTCACAGCAAGGGGCGCTGCTCCAACCGCAGGATTGGCAATTACCGCTGGCATCACAAACAGTGGCAACACATCTGCTATTTTTCCCGCAAACGCTATTGTCACAAGTCGGTGAATCGCCCGGGCAGCACAGTTGATCCGGACCACCGCAAAATTCGCATGTGCCCTTATTATTACAGGCGAATCCTGCATTGCATTGGGAGACCGGACAGCATGGATCCAGCAGATCTCCACATTCCCTGCATTCGCCATTGGATCCGACGACCAGATCCCCGATGCAACTTCCATCCGCACAGGGAGGATCGTACTTGGTGCCGCAGGTTGTGCAGATATTATCGGAATCACAAATCAATTCATCTTCGCACTGTGAACCTTGATCGCAGCAGCTCCATCCTTGCTTGCCACACGTTTCACAAATGTTGTCAGCACCGCAAACAAGATCCGGGCTTGCACAAGTTCTTTCCTCGAGGCAAGCACCTCCCCTTTCGCCTTTTGGGGTGCAGCTGACCGATAGAAATAACAGGGTGATCATGATGAGCCAGGGCAGTTTTTTAACCATGGGGACACTCCTCTTGTTCACACTTACTATACATCTTTCTGTTGGGTTACAAGGAAAGTACTTTGAACGCTCTTGGTTGGGGAGCGGATCGCACAAACTCCAGGATCTGCCTGGTGCATTCCTCGACAGAGAGAAGCGAGGTGTCCACTTCAAAATCATACACGCAGTGCGCGTGCACTATGTTGTAAAGCGCTCTCGCCTGCCCGA
>CAZCHK010000146.1:0-2900 GCA_964498605.1 uncultured Anaerolineaceae bacterium
TGTTCGTGGATGAAGATTACACCCTGACCCTGTTCGATTTCGATGACTGCGTGTACGGCCATTTCATCTACGATATCGCAATGGTGCTTTTCTACATTGTGCCCTGGGAGCCGCAAGCCGCCGCCGCGTACACCGCGGGTTTCATGCCGGTTTTCCTGGAGGGGTACCGCGAACATAACCGTTTGAACGCGAAATGGATGAAGGAGATACCCCGTTATCTCAAACTGCGCGAGATCGACCTGTACGGCGCCATCCTGCACGATATGGGAGAGACTCCCGCTGATGACTGGTGCGCGCGCTACCTGCGCGGCAGGCGGGAGCGCATCGAACAGGATGTTCCCTTCATCGATTATGACTGGGACATGCTGGCGCGGTATGTATAGGCGTGATACACGGTGAAGGACATGGAAAAGCCAAAGCAAGTTCCCTTGACCATCGATGATTACATTGACGCCTGTCCGCGGGAGATCCAGCCGAGACTGAAGCAGCTGCGCGAGATCATCCATGATGCCGCCCCGCAGGCGCTGGAGAAAATCAGCTACCGGATGCCGACCTTTACCCTGAACGGCAACCTGGTGCACTTCGCCGCGCAAACCCATCACATTGGCTTTTACCCCACGCCGAGTGCCATCGCGGCGTTTAAGAATGAGTTGAAGATCTACAAGACATCCAAAGGCGCGGTTCAGTTCCCGTTCGATCAGCCCCTGCCGCTGGATTTGGTGCGGCGCATGGTTGCGTTCAGGATGGCAGAAAACCTAAACAAGCACGAGGTGAAAAGAAAGAGGTAGGTCCTACTGGGACCAATCGCCGTACCCGAGGTCGACCATCCACTGGCACACCACCGGCCCGCCGTGGCGGTCAGGGCGCTGTTCCCAGGGAATGCCGGTGTAGCCGCGGAAATAACCGTTGGGGCCGTCCAGCTGCTCCCGGGCTTCACCAGACAGCTCCGCGTCGCCGATGGCGATGGCGTGAATATGGATCGGCGAATCCTCGTACACTTCCCCGTACACACGCAGCCAGGCGGCAAAACCCGCCGCTCGCAGAGCCGCGATGAGACTCTCGATCTCGGCGTAGTAAACCGTCCACTCCGGCTTTTTGATCACGGATATGTCCACCGCCCCGCCGCCCAGGTGGGTGCCGAAGCTGGCGGAACCGTTGTCGTGGTAACTGCCCTGGGTGATGGCACTGCCGGTGATGTCGATCGGACCGCCGTACAGCTCCGCGGCGTGCGCCAGCATGGCGACCGTGCGCGCGTTGAGCACCCAGCCGTTGACCTCGACGCGGGTGTAATCGTCCGGCGGGCGCAGGCAGCCGGACGGCTCCGGTGTGGACGTGATCGTCGGCGTGCAGGTGATGGTTGGGGTGCCTGTTGGCGCCGGGACGGCGGTTGAACCGGCGGTGTTTGTCGTGGACGACAGACGAATGCCAGGATCCGGGCGGAGAGGAGCGCAGGCAGAAAGAAGAATGAGGATCAGCAGTAAGCAACGCAGGCAGTTCTTCATGGATTTGATCGGGACATCGTCATCTTATCACGAACAGAATGGTCATTCATGATCGCGACTATCCCTTTCCAATAGTAAATTAATCATTTCAGAGTACAATGAAGCCATTATCATGAGAAAAGGTGTATATGGCAAGCTCTGAAGAACGCATTAAAGTGCTGAAGATGATCCAGGAGGGCAAGATCACGGTGGAAGAAGGCACCCAGCTGCTGGATGCGCTCAACGCGCCAAAAATAACCGAAGCTCCAATGCGGCCTATTGCGGGGGGACGCTTCCTGCGCATCCGCGTCACGGATACTCTTTCTGGCAGGGCCAAGGTGAACATCCGTCTTCCGCTCAGTGTAGTGCATACCGGAACCAGGATGGGCGCACGGTACACCGCGGATTTTCACGGCCTTGACACAAAGGAACTTGCAGCTGCCATTGAATCCGGCAGAACCGGGCTGATCCTGGATGTGAATGAAGAGGAAAAACACGAACACGTGGAAATGTTTATCGAGGAGTAAAGCGATCGGGCTTTTGAGCCCGATTTTTTATTCAGTGTTTTTTTCTTCCATTACGCCTTCCACGCTCTCGATTTCGGGGAAGAACTGGCGGATGGTACCCTCCACCCAGCCGTGCAGTGTCATGGGCGAAAGCGGGCAGCCCAGGCACGCCCCACCCAGCGCCACTTTGACCGTTTTGCCGTCATAGGAGATCAATTCGACCGATCCGCCGTGATAATTCTCGATGTATGAGCTGAGCTGCTCGATGAGACCTTTCATTTGTTCTGACTTGCTGAAGGAAGGTGTGCCTTCTGCCATGTGCTGCCTCCTGGAAGGGCTGGCTCTACCGCGCCGCCTGTTGAAACATGCTGAGCAGTTCGTCCCGCGATTTATGACCGCGTTTGGCGATGGCGTTGGCCAGCTGCTCTCTAATTGTAATCCCACTTTGGGGATTACGCTGGCAGAAATCGCGCAGCGCCCTGCCCGGCATGCGGTACAGGCTGCAGTTTTCACCGCAAATGGCCGTGGAAGAATACTGCTCGCGCGAAAGCATGGCGGACCAGCCGAAGATGTCCCCCGGGCGGATGATGGTCACCTGGATCTCGGGACCATCGTATGGCTTGTAGCGGATGAAGACCTCGCCGGACTGGAGGATGTAAAGGTATCCGGCAAAATTTCCCTGCTCGAAAAGACTGGTATCAGCTGGAAAATGCACCAGCTCCACCAGCGGGGCGATCTTGTCCAGATCATCCCGGCACAGGCCGGCAAACAGGGGAATATCCAGTAGTTCGTGCGTCAGCATAGAGCCTACTATAGCGGATGCGTGCGGGAGTGAACAGTGGCATGTGTCACTTAAGCAGTGTGTATGATGGGGATGTTTTTATGACGCTTGTCACGCGCCGGGATGACAGGC
>CAZCHK010000147.1:0-2885 GCA_964498605.1 uncultured Anaerolineaceae bacterium
GCTGCCCGGGGTGGAGGACGCCGAATGGGTGCTCATCGTGGGACCCGGTCAGCAGTCCCAGGTAGAAGCCTACCTCAAGCAGCACCACCCCAAAAAATCCGTGCACTTTATCACCCAGGAGGTGATGCGCGGGCAATCCGACGCGCTCTACCTGGCGCGCCAGCACCTCAGCGGACCCCTGCTGATGACCTTTTCCGACACGCTCATCGAAACCGACCTGTCGCGCGTGGCAGAATCCGACCTGGACGGCATCGCCTGGGTCCAGCAGGTTCCCGACCCGCGCCGTTTCGGTTCAGCCGTGCTGGACGGGGACGGTTTCGTGACCAAACTGATCGAGAAACCTGAAGATATCAGCCTGAATTTGGTGGTGGTCGGTTTTTACTACTTCCGCAGCGGGGCGCGCCTGGTGCAAACCATCGAAGAGCAGATGGCAAAGGGCATCACGCGTAAAGGCGAGTACTTTTTAACCGACACCATCAACCTGATGATCAGCGCCGGCGCGCGCTTCCGTACCCATAACACCGATATATGGCTGGATGCCGGAACGCGCGAGGCCGTGCTCGAGACCAACAAGTATCTGCTGGATCACGGGCAGGACAACTCAGCCAGCTACACCGCGCCGCCGTCCGTCAGCATCATCCCGCCGGTGCACATTCCCGCAGACGCCGAACTGGAGGATTGCCAGATCGGTCCGCACGTGGCGCTGGGGGCGGGAGCCAAGATCTACCAGTCTGTCGTCAGCGACAGCATCGTGGAGGATGGCAGCAGCCTGACGCGCTGCGTGCTGGATCACTCGCACGTCGGCCGTGATGCCATCCTATACGGCGCGCGGGGCAGCATCAACGTGGGAGACAATACATGGATGGACCTGATCGCAGCATCGTGAGGTGCCACGCTGGCGCGAGCTATCCGGAGCATCCCACGGCGCTTTTCTGGGAAGGTGTGTGGCTTGATGTTAAAGAGCTGGTCTCCGAAGCACGCCTGCCCAAGGGCAAGATCTGGTGGGTGACCGCCGATAATCCCGCCGAGGATTACTTCATGCTTTCGTACGAGGACAGCAGCACGCAATGGTCGATCGTTCCGATCCCGAAGCCATGGGATCATCAAGAAAAACTGCAGCAGAAAAAATAACCTCTGGAGGATCATGCGCGAACAATACATCTCACGCCGGGTGACTGGGTTGAAACCTTCCGGCATTCGTAAGTTCTTCGACATCGCCGCAACGATGAAGGACGTCATCTCGCTGGGCATAGGCGAACCGGACTTCACCACGCCGAAGGTCATCCTGGAAGCCGGCGTGCGCTCCATTCAGCGCGGCGACACCCACTATACGTCCAATCACGGCATCATGGAGCTGAGGGTGGCGCTGGCGGAGCACCTGCACAAGCTCTACGGTGTCAGCTACGACCCGGCCACCGAGATCGTCATCACCGTGGGAGGATCCGAAGCGCTCAACCTGGCGGCCATCGCCCTGACCGACCCGGGGGACGAATTCATCATCCCCACGCCCTGTTTCGTCACCTACCAGGCAGCCTTCATCATGGCGGGCGGTGTGGCGGTGGAAGTGCCCTGCCGCGCGGAGGACAATTTTGATATCGACCCCGAGCGCATCGCCAAAGCCATCACCCCCAGGACCAAGGGCATCCTGATGGGCTTTCCCAACAACCCCACCGGCGCGGTTGCCAGCCGGGAGAGCCTGACGGCCATCGGCAAACTGGCGGAGAAGTACGACCTGATCGTGCTGTCGGATGAAATCTACGACCGGCTGGTGTACGGCGTGGAGCACATCTGCTTCCCGGCGCTGCCAGGCATGCAGCAGCGCACCATCCTGCTGGGCGGGTTCTCCAAGGACTACGCCATGACCGGCTGGCGCATTGGCTACGCCTGCGGTCCGGCGGAATTGATCAAGGGGCTGGTGCGCGTGCACCAGTACATGGTCATGTCCGCGCCCACAATGAGCCAGTACGCCGCGCTGGAGGCATTGAAGAGTGGTGAGGACGATGTGAAAACGATGACAGCGGAATACGATCGGCGCCGAAACCTGATCGTGAACGGTCTGAACAGGATCGGATTACCAACGGTGGAGCCGAAGGGCGCGTTCTACGCCTTCCCGCGCATCGACCTGACCGGGCTGGACGATGAGACCTTCTCCATGCGCTTGCTGCAGGAGGAGCACGTGGCGGTCGTACCAGGCAATTCCTTTGGCGCGGGGGGTGAGAAGTTCGTGCGCTGCTCCTACGCCACCGAGTACTCCAAGATCGAAGAGGCGCTCAAGCGCATCGAGAGATTCTGTAAGAAATTAGATTGAAGCTTTTGAGGGCGGGTTCAACAACCCGCCTTTACTTTTTTTCTGATCTATTCTTGATTATTAGAAGCGGCAACCCACCCTCGAATCAATTGACAAGGAATTATATTTGGTGATACAGTTCACCCTCGCGCGTGAAATGGGGGATGGCGCGCTTAGAAGAGGAGTGTCGCATGCCTATCATAGAGGTCAGCCACCTGACCAAATACTACGGGAAATCCAGGGGAATCGTGGATGTTTCCTTCAACGTGGAGGAGGGCGAGATCTTCGGTTTCATCGGCCCCAACGGTGCCGGTAAATCGACCACCATTCGCCTGTTCCTTTCTCTCATCTACCCCACCAGCGGCCAGGCGAAGATCTTCGGCAGGGACTGCATCCAATCCGGTCCCGAGATACGCCGCGAGATCGGCTACCTGCCCTCCGAGGTGTACTACTACGAAGGCATGAAAGTGCTGGATCTACTCAAGTACTCGGCTTCCTTCTTCAAGAAGGACTGCACCCGGCGCATTCATGAGCTGGCCGACATCATGGAGCTGGACCTCAAGCGGCGCATCAGCGACCTTTCCTACGGCAACAAGAA
>CAZCHK010000148.1:0-2868 GCA_964498605.1 uncultured Anaerolineaceae bacterium
GGAGATTCGCGCCTGGACAATGTACGATTGGGGTAATTCGGCTTTTGTCACGACCATCATGGCAGCGGTTCTACCCATTTATTACACATCTGTCGCGGCTGGCAACCTGGCATCCAACATCGCCACAGCTTATTGGGGATTCACGTCTTCCATTTCCGCGCTGATCGCTGCCATCATCAGCCCGATCTTGGGCGCAGTGGCGGATTTTCGCGGCACGAAGAAGCGTTTCCTGGCGGTCTTCATGTTTTTTGGTGTGACCGCCACCGCGCTGCTGTACCTGGTGCAATCCGGGGACTGGATGCTGGCTTCTGTTTTTTTCATCCTGGGTAACATCGGATTCGCCGGCAGCCTGGTATTCTATGATGCACTGCTGCCACACATCGCCAGCTCCGATGAGATCGACCAGGTGTCCTCCCGAGGGTATGCCATGGGTTACATCGGTGGCGGACTGCTCTTAGCCATCAACCTGGTCATGATCATGGTACTGCCAGAGGTCATTCCAGGGCTGGACGCTGGATTGATGACCCGTTTGACTTTTATCACGGTCGCGGTATGGTGGTTCTTGTTCACCTTGCCCGTGCTGCTGCGAGTCAGAGAACCCAGGCGCCGCCTGGTGGCTGGTGAGGAAGGTTTTTCCGCCATCAAGGCCAGCTTCACGCGCCTTGTTAAAACATTCAAGGAAATTCGCAAGTACCGCGACCTGGCTTTCGCGCTGCTGGCTTTTTGGGTCTATGCCAACGGTATCGGCACGATCATCGTCATGGCAACCGCATACGGCACCGAATTGAAATTCTCGCAAACCACGCTCATCGGCACGCTGCTGATGGTGCAGTTCCTGGCTGCGCCGTTTGCTTTCTTCTTCGGCTGGCTGGCTCGCAGGATCGGAACGAAAACGGCCATCTACATCAGTCTCGGCGTGTACATGCTGATCTCCATCGCCGGGTATTTTCTCTACCAGGAATGGCAGTTCTGGGTCCTGGGGGCGGCAGTCGCCACGGTCCAGGGGGGCAGCCAGGCACTCAGCCGATCGCTCATTGGCAAGATGATACCGAAAGGCAAATCGGCAGAATTTTTCGGTTTCTTCAGTGTTTTTGAGAAATTCGCCTCCATCCTTGGCCCCGCCATCTTCGGCGTTGTTTCGACCATCATGGGTGAGAGCCGCTTGAGCATCGTCAGTTTGATCATCTTCTTCATCGCTGGCATCCTCATATTGACGACCGTGAATGTGAAAAGGGGTGAGGAACAGGCACGCACGGAAGACGAGGCCATGATCGTGCAGGATTGATCTAACATTGTGAAAAGAAAACCATCTCCCTCATCCCGGGGAGATGGTTTTTTGATATATTTGTTGATTCTTTTACAGTCCAACAGCTTTTTTTAGTTCCTCTGTGCGATTGGTCTCTTCCCAGGGGAATTGAACATCATCGCGCCCGAAGTGACCGTACGAGGCGGTCTGCTGGTAGATCGGGCGGCGCAGGTCCAGGTCGTGGATGATGGCGCCAGGCCTCAGGTCAAAGACCTGGGCGATGGCCGCGGCGATCTTTTCGTCGCTCACCTTTCCGCTGCCAAAGGTCTCCACGTTGATGCTGAGCGGTTTGGCCATGCCGATGGCGTATGCCACCTGGATCTCGCAGCGGTCAGCCAGTCCTGCGGCAACGATGTTCTTTGCAGCCCAGCGCGCCGCGTAGGCAGCCGAACGGTCGACCTTCGTCGGGTCCTTGCCGGAGAAGCAACCGCCGCCGTGGCGGCCCATGCCGCCGTACGTGTCGACAATGATCTTGCGCCCGGTCACTCCGGCATCGCCCATGGGCCCTCCGATGACAAACCGGCCGGTTGGGTTGACGTAATAATTTGTTTCCTGATCCAGAAGCTCGGCGGGAATGACCTTGGTGATGATCTCGTCCATCACACCCTCTTCGATCTCAGCGTGGCTGACTTCATTGGAGTGCTGGGTGCTGACCAGGACCGTTGCCACGCGCTTTGGTTTTCCCTGATGATATTCCACCGTGACCTGGGATTTTCCGTCCGGGCGCAGCCAGGGCAGTTTTCCTGCCTTGCGGACTTCAGCCAGTTTCCGGGTCAGCTTATGCGCCAGGAAAATGGGCAGGGGCATCAACGTGGGGGTTTCATTACACGCGTAACCGAACATCATTCCCTGGTCTCCGGCGCCGATCTTTTCGATCTCGTCGTCCGATCCCTTTTTATCGCGGGTTTCCAGGGCGTTGTTCACGCCGATGGCGATATCACCGGATTGCTGGCAGATGGCGACCTGCACCGCGCAGGTATTCCCATCAAAACCCTTGCAGCTGTCGTCGTAGCCGATGTCCCTGACGACCTTGCGCACCAGTTGATCCCATTCTATGTGGGCTTTGGTGGTGATCTCGCCCAGTAGCATGACAAAGCCGGTCTTGGTGGCGGTTTCGCAGGCCACGCGTGAATAAGGGTCCTCTTTCAGGCAGGCATCCAGGACGGCATCGGACACCTGATCGCAGAGTTTGTCCGGATGTCCCTCCGTGACAGATTCCGAAGTGAAAAGGTAGCGGTCAGCTTTCATGAATGTATCGTCGGTCATAGTGACTCCTTATAAAAAAGATTGCCCCACCGGAGGAGGGCAATCTGCATGAGTTCATCTTTTGCTGCCCTCTCATCTTCCAGATATTCTGCCGGAATTGGCACCTTGCACGCTTGCTGTACAGGTTGTCGAGGCATCTACGGGCCGGTCCCTCCGCCTCTCTGGATAAGAGCGCCTTTTTGGGGCATATAAATTGTAACGCGCTGTTTTATAACATCAGAAAGCGCCACTGTCAAGTGACTGTATGGGTTCAATACATATGAGACAAATGCGGGGAAACCGAAGAGTGGTGAGTA
>CAZCHK010000149.1:0-2830 GCA_964498605.1 uncultured Anaerolineaceae bacterium
GGGCGAATTTCTTCAGCCTATCCGCGGTAAGGACCAGGTCGACCCTGGCGTTTTAAGAAATCAAACTGCCGTCCAGAGTCAGGTCCATCCAGAGGAAAAAGCACTCTGCCGCACGCGATAGCAGCTTCCCCGAGTCCCGCAAGGAGACCGGGGCTGCCAGAGTAATCGTTGATCATTGATCCAGCGGATATCGCAGTAATGAAATCAATGATGCCACAGGATGCTTGGCAGATAAGACCCTAGAGGTGGTTTATGGTTCCATTACTTACAATTGCGCAAACATAAAAACAAAGGCGGTCGAATCCATAACACGAAATCTCTGCTTTTCTCTATGTGCTTTGATCTCGGACTTTCATCGCATGGCGTTCCTGTTGGGATTTTCATCTCAAACAGCTCTTTCATGTCACACACCCTTTGGTTCATTCACCCCGGTCAGCTTTTCGCTGATCTGCCATACCTGCTTTCCTAAAGCACGATCCATGGCGTGCGCAGCGGGTTTCTCCTCGATGGTCTTGTTGAAGAACTTCCCGCTCACTCCTGCCATCTCAGGCGCGGCCGCCAGGTAGTAAATGGATTCACCAGAAACGGCCGGATCTTTGAGGAACCACCACAGGAACCAGCGCTGGTACAGGCGGTACAACAGTCCGTTGTTCATGCCGATGTTGGTGCGCACTTCCCCCGGATGAACAGCGTTGATCGTCACACCGCTGCCAGCAAGCTGCTCCGCCAACTCCCACACCGTCAGCAGCTGAGCTACCTTGGACGCGCCGTACCCCTGCAACCCTTTGTAGCGGCGCTTGTCCCAGTTGAGGTCAGTCAGATCCAACCCGCCAAAACGATGCCCCTGGGAATTGACCTGGATGATCCTCGCCGGGGCGCTCTCGATCATGCGCCGCAGCAACAACCGGGTGAAGAGAAAAGAAGCCAGGTGGTTGACCGCGAAGACGGTCTCAATCCCATCCGCGGTCAAGGTGCGGTGTGTGTAATGGACACCGGCGTTGTTGATCAGCACATCGATGCGCGGATACCTTCCCAGAATGTGATCCGCTGCCTGCCTGACCTGAGAGAGCGCGGAAAAATCGGCCTGGAGGATTTCCGCCCTGACCTGGTGTTCTTTTTCCAGCTCTGCTTTCAGCTTCTCTGCTTTTTCAAGGTTCCTGCACACCAGGACCAGGTCAGCGCCACCCTGGGCCAGCCGCCTGGCAACCTGGTATCCCACGCCGGAAGTGGCCCCCGTGATCAGGCACAGTTTTCCGCCCATCCCGGCCGAGGTGGTCTTCTGCGGTAGGCGCGCGTTGACAATGAATTGGAGTTCCTCGGGTAACTGCTTCATGCAAATATCCTATCCAAAGTGCTTGTGCAGGAACCTGCGGTAGGGACGCTTGAAGTACGGGATGTTGTTGAAGATATCCCCCCACATGTCAAAATAATCCCGTTGATGAATGATGCGGTAATCCTCACCGATGGTCAGCCTGGTGCAACCGAAAACGGGTGTCGTGGGATACTTCTTGAAGGACATGCGCATGACCCAATCGAACAGAAACGTGTTCCCGCTCTGCGCGATGGTCTGGATTTCCATGGCCAGCTGCGTGCAGCGTTTGGTCAAACGGGCGCACATGGCCTTAAACTCCTCGATTCCCTCGATACGCTGGATGCTGTCCTCGAATATGATCGCCTCGTGATAGTATGGAAAGATATGGGACCAGTCGGGTTTGCCTTCGTTGTTATAAGTTTTGGACCACAGCTGGCGCAACTGCTCGATCGTCAGCATTTCTATCTTCGGTATCTGACCCTGTACAGTATCATTCATCTCTCAATTTTTCCATTCTATTCATCAGATCCTCTCGCAGATCAAGCTGGAGTTGAATTCACGGTTTTGGAAATCCGGGAAAGCGCATTTCTCACCAAAAAGCTTCCGGGATGCCTTGTCTGACCAATTATAGCAGGACAGCACGATGGAATTGTGGAACTTGAAAAAACGCCTGAGGATGATCCCTGACACAATCCCCCAGCTACGCGCTGGCTCGCCCCAGCTTTTTCTTTCGATACAGGGGCATGGTGATGAATATGAACAGGAACAAGGCGGACAGTTCAAAAAGCGAGAAGACGAGATACGTGCTGCCATAACTGTTGAGCCAACCGGCAATCACGCCAAAAAGGAAAGCCCCGATGCTGTTCCCGGTATCCAGCCCACCGTAAATCAGCGCATTGCTCAAGCCGCGCTTCTCAGGAGCAAGGTCGAGGGCCATGATCAGCAGGGTGGGCAGCAGGATGCCCATCCCCCCTCCCAGTAGGAACGAAGAAACGTACAGCCCCGCGGACGTGCGCCACGCTCCCATCAGGAAAATCGAAACACTATAAAGAAGAATGGAGACAATACCGGAAATGGCCGGGTTCTGTTTGTCCATGCGCCGTCCGGTGACCAGCCTGGTAGCCAGGATCCCTGAGGCGTAGATCGTGTACGCCCAGTTGGCACTTTTGAGCGGCAGCGAGATCTCCTCCGTGTACAACACACCGTAGTTGAGCAGCCCGGGGATACCCAGATAACACACTGTCAGGATGACGGCCAGGATGAGGATGCGCCGGTCGAAAATTCCCGCCAGGGTAAAACTTTCCACGCTTGGATCATGCCGGGGTATACCGATCATCAATCCGCACAAAAGGCACACGCCGCTCACACCCGCAGCGGCTATGAATGGCAGCAGGGTTCCAGAGTTGAACAAACCCACGCCTATCCCGGGAGCCACGGCCATCGCCAGGGTGCTCGCGGACGTGAAGTAGCTCAAACCCTCCCCCATTCTCTTTTCGGGAAGGATGTCCGAGGCGATCG
>CAZCHK010000150.1:0-2823 GCA_964498605.1 uncultured Anaerolineaceae bacterium
TATGTGACAATCTGAAGCTGTGATTCTTTGTTTTTGCTGCCGTGGCTTACATCCCGGACGGGTGATTGTTTCTTATGAAATCCATACACTTTTTTGACAACTTCTTCATAAATTCAAGTTATGATAGGGTCATGAAAGGCAGGCTAACATGATATTCCACCACACTTTAGGCGGCGAATTGTTCTTCCTGATCTTCCGCGGATTATTCTTCATCGCTTTTCTTGTCGGATTGATCTTCCTGGTCATCTTCCTGGTAAAAGCAGCCAGGCGCGAACCGGTGCAATACGACCGGCATAACCTCCCCGGGACTCCTGGCGAACCATCAGCAAAAGAGGTCCTGCAGATCCGCTACGCCAAGGGCGAGATCACCCAGGCGGAGTACAAGAAGATCCTGGCTGACCTGGAAAAGTAGTCTCATCTTCTCCCTCCCAAAGACAGCCCCCCGAACGGGGGGCTGTCTGATTTATTCTCATTCACCATTCCTTGGTCCAGGTCTCGGTTTCCATCCTGTCGGTCATCACTGAACGGTACAGCGCGTCGGCAGGCGCATCGTTATGCGCTGAAGAGAAAACCCGCGTGCAGCCCAGGCGCTGCAAGCGGTGCATGCCTTCGCAAATAACCGCCTTGCCAAGACCGCGGCGCCAATGTGCCGCGCCGGTGCCAACCACAACCGTCACCGCGCTGCGCGTGTAATCGTCGAAAAATATTGTCACAAAGGCGGCAATCTCTCCGGAGGGTGTGGCAGCCACAATGTCCAGATCACGCCGGTAGAGGGGTGCCGACTGCATATTGCGATACCAGGAAGCATCCCCGTCATAATTTGAAACGAGTTCATCATGATGAAAAGCAGTCCATGAGCACCAGCCCCGGGCAGGATAATCTTCTTCCAGTCCCATCGAGCGGATCACATATCCTTCAGGTACAGGTACCTGCGGGATTGGTTTATCAAGATCTCTCCGGTAGTGATGTCCCCAGCCTTCCTGCCGTTTGAATCCCCGTCCTGCCAGCACTTCCTTGCGCAACGCGTCATCTGTAAAAACCGGTACATACAGGATATGGTCGCTGCGTGGACCTTTATCCGAAAGACGCTCCTCGGCACACGCCATCATTTCCTCTTCCAGCTCCGCTGTGCGGAAGGCGGGATGGACGTGCAGGCGCACTTCATCATGGCAAATCGGGTGCAGAAAAGCAGCAATTTCGCCATTTGGCGTTTCCCACAATTTGCTGACCTTTTCCAGTGGGGGTATCATGTCACAAGTGGCGATCATGTGCCAGTGCAGGTAATCCAAACGCGCAACATGCCATGATTGTTCCAGGTGGTTGTTCAAAAGAAAGATATTGCGCAGGAAGTTACGACATCTCCAAAAATCATCTTGGTTTTTAAATGAACGTAGTATGAGTTTCATCTTTTTCCTTAACTAAAATACTTCACCCAGGCGTCGCTGGTGTAGATGATCTTAAACCCGACCGACTGATAGACCGGCAGGTCATTTCCGACATAGGCCATCTCCGCCCCCAGCGCGGCGCAGCGGCGGATACCCTCCAGAACGCCAGCCTTGCCCAGTCCCAGCCGGCGGTGATCGGGATCGGTGGCGACCGGCTCCACGTAGCAGAATTTTCCCTCTGGTTCATAGAACATGCCGCAGAAAGATGCAAACTGACCATCCGGTGCCCTGACCGCGATCTTGAGATCCATGCGCGCCTTGGGGGTCTCGAACATTCGTCGGCGCTCGGCAAGCGACTGCTCATCCATGGGAGGCTCTCCCGCGTGGTCGAATCCTCGGTGCAGCACCCGGTGCAGTTTCAGCCAGTCAGGCTCATCCGCCAGGCTGGTAAGACAGTACCCCTCCGGCAGCTTGATGGCGGGGAAGTCCGCGGGAATGGCCCAGGCAGCCATCGGGCGGCGTTCTTCAGGATCAACAACGTATCCGCGCGCTTTCACGACAGCCTGAAAATCAGGGGCGTTGTCATTGACATAGGCTTTGAGGTATTTCCTGCCATCATCACGTCGGATGCCGATAAGATGATGTTCAGCATGATCCAGCAGGACCGGGAACAGCTGCTGGTATGCGGGATCGACCTGGAAGAAGGCCTCGCCCAGGTGCCACTCGTAGTGGACGACCGCCACGATTCGCTCATTTTCCTCCCAGACACCAAATTTCTCAAGCGAGTTGCTGTCCATCAGGCTGTGGAAATGCATGTATTCCCACATCGGTTCGATCCAGTTGCCGTCGGTGTTACCAGGCTTGTGATGCGTGATCAGGAAAGCGTCCACGCGCCCGTAATCTTCTTTGTTGGAATAAGGTCGAAATTGAATACTCATGGAATCCCTTCCTAAAGTAAATTGGTTAAATTGTCACCGGCTGTACGAATCCCAAGCCAAAAGCACTCGCTGCTGGAATGAAAAACATCAATCAAACCATGGACTTGAACGAGCGCTTCTGGAGACTACTCCTCTTCACACTCCTCGGGAAGATGAATGGCAAATCGGCAGCGCTCATCACCCATCAGGACCGATTCGAGCACGTCCACCTGGATTCTCTTTCCCAGCGCGGCTTCCCAGGGTTTCTTGTGGAAACCAGCGCTGCAGTTGCAGAAGATCGGTGCTACCTTTTCACCATTTTTCACAGCTTCGCGCGCCCACGGACAGTGACAGTAATAGTACCGCTTTTGAACGGGATCACTCGCTGCCAGGTATTCCCTGGTCATGAAGGGGATTTTTGTCTCGTAGACGACATTCCCGACGCGCACACCGCCGCCGATCTCTTCGTCACCGTTCACATACTCCAACACCTCGTCGGTTATCTCCTGGGCAAAGAAAAG
>CAZCHK010000151.1:0-2812 GCA_964498605.1 uncultured Anaerolineaceae bacterium
GTTTTGGCAAAAAAGAACATCCGTTATCACAAGTTGAACCAAATTATCTCCCTCAAGAAAACCATGTTCCTTGAAAGTGTCGCTATAAAATTTGATCTCATTTGTGCAAACCTGCCTTACATCCCCAGATCCCGACTATGTTCGCTGCGGATTTCAGAATATGAGCCAGCAGTTGCGCTGGATGGAGGCGAGGATGGATTCCGAAAAATTGAGCTGCTTCTAACTAATTCTTATCGATGGTTGAAGCCATCGGGATGTCTGATATGCGAAATTGATGACACCCACGCTAACATTGCTCTCAGGGTAGCGCAAAAGCATTGGCCACAAAAATCAATTAACCTTGTCAATGACCTTTCTGGTAAACCCAGGTTATTAATAATCGACTGATAATATGACGGAATTAATTCCTGAGAATTACAATCAAGCCCTTGAGATAGCTACCGTGACATTGCAGAATGGTGGACTAATCGCTTTTCCGACTGACACTGTATACGGGCTTGCTTGTGATGCCTTTAACACTGTCGCAATAGAAGAAATCTATCAGATCAAAGGACGAGACTTCGCCAAAGCAATCCCAATCATGGTGGGAGAATTCGATCAGATTCTTAAAGTGGCCGAAGTAGTGGATGAGCGATCCAAAATTCTCATCGACCATTTTTGGCCAGGTGCACTCACGGTCATACTTCCTAAAAGACAGGAACTACCCTATAGAGTTTCCCAATCTTCAACGATCGGGATCAGAATGCCTGATCATCCTTTTTGCCTGGATCTGCTCAGAAAAACCGGCCCTCTCGCAGTGACCTCAGCCAACCTGTCTGGAAATCCTGATGCGCTCTCCGCAAATGATGTTATCCGTCAACTGAACGAGAAAATCCAGATCATAATTGATGGTGGAAAAAGCACAGGCGGAATGCCTTCAACGATCGTGGATTGTTCCATGCGGCCAGCAAGAATCATCAGAGAAGGAGCTATCCAGTCTGCAGAGATTCTTGGTCTGATTGGGGAATATTGATGGAAGCTGTTTTTTGCATAGACTAACCCTGAAGGTCGAATTATTCTGTTTTACACCACAGAAATTTCTGATTGTCGATTGAGGCTCGATTATCTTTTAATTTTGTCGAGTCAATCTGCCCTTCTTTCACGACGCCCTGGGATCATTTAAACTTTAACAATTCACAAACTTCTCCAATCATCAATGTCATCACTTCATCAAGAATTCGATCATCCAACATGTAGTCCCCGCCATAACTTCCATCCTTGTACACTTTTCGCATTTGATCAGCGTTCAACATTTGTCGGGGGTGAGGTGGCACCTTGGTACCAACTGGCAAATCAGCAACCCGACAGAATGAAAACGCTTCCATCCAATTTGCGTGATTCCCTTCGACATTATATTTTTTCATGATCGATGTACAGGCGTTTTCAACCCACCAGGAGTAGAATATGATCCGAAGATCAGACAGTTCGTTCATTATTTCATGCAGCAACCCTTTGACGTTCATATTCCCGCCATGGCCATTAAGAATGAAAATCTTACGAAATCCCTGCCCGTATAGGCTGCGCAATATATCCTCAATGATCGCCAGGTAAGTAGATGTGCGCAACGTGATCGTACCGGAAAACTTGGCAAAAGATGTGGAAATTCCAAAATTTAACGGAGGCGCAAGAAGGATCCCTGTTTTTTCGCTCACCCTCCTTCCAAGTTCATGCGGGATAAGAGTATCTGTCATGAGACTCAAATATCCATGCTGTTCGCACGCGCCCAGCACCAGAATTATTCGCTTATCCCTTCTGATGTATTTATCAACGCCCATCCAATTTTGACCCTGAATCTGCATCACAACTCCTATGTCACAATGTTGATTAATCTGCCTTTGACATAAATAACCTTTCGGGGCTCCGTCCCCGCTAACAGTTTCAAAACGATCTCATTCTGTAAAGCTTTCGCCTTGGCTTCTTCCTCCGTTATAGACAACGGCACATCCAATCTATCGCGAACCTTCCCATTGATCTGAATAACCAGTGTGACCAGGTCTTCACGTGCCGCATCCTCATCCACTGCAGGCCAGTGGCTAAGGTGGATGGATCCCTCATGCCCCAGTAAATGCCACAGTTCCTCGCTCACATGAGGTGCAACAGGAGCAAGCATATGGAGGTAGATAACAACCGCTTCAGACCATGCTTCTGTTCCATAAGCGCCTTTTTGTTTTGCATGCGTCATTTCGTTCAACAATTCCATTAACCCTGAGACAATCGTGTTGAATTGGAAATTCTCAAAATCAGCAGATACGGAGCGCAGGGTTTGGTGCACTTTTCTTCGCAGGTTCTTTATGACCTCAGGCGTCGGGCCACCTTCCAGGTTCTCCTCTAAAAACAATGCCCATATCCTTTTTATCCATCGATGGGTACCCTCAAGACCTGAACTCGACCATGGAGCTCCCTGCTCCCAACGAGCAAAAAACATCAGATAGGCTCGCACACTGTCAGCTCCAAAAGATTCCACCAGCTCATCAGGAGCGGAAACGTTACCGCGACTCTTGCTCATTTTTTCCGAGTCTTCACCCAATATGATTCCCTGGTTTCGTAGCTGTAGCATGGGTTCGTCACCGGTCAACAAATCACAATCACGACATGCCTTGTGAAAAAACCTCGTGTAAATCAAATGCATGTTGGCGTGTTCAATCCCTCCCGTGTAAGTGTCAACAGGCATCCAGTAGGCATATTCATCTGGATCAAATGGGGCCTTTGAATATTCCGGGCTTAAATATCGCAGGTGGTACCAGGATGAACACATGAAAGTGTCCATTGTATC
>CAZCHK010000152.1:0-2764 GCA_964498605.1 uncultured Anaerolineaceae bacterium
GCGGAAGGCCGGAAGCCGAACTTTCGCGGCGCATCAGAAAACACAGCGTCAGCTTGAATTCTCAGTGACTGCAGCACCGATTCCAGATTGGTGCTGATCTCAGCTTTTCGATAGGTTTCCTCCAGGATCTTGTGCAGCATGCTGCCCAGCTGGTTGACTTCGATGCCCAGGCTCGGAGGTTCATGCAGTTCAAGCTCCAGCGCTTTGCTGACATAGAAATAAAACGGGCAGTTGCCGTAGGTTTCCAGCTGTGACGGGCTCCAGACTCTTTCAGGAGAGTACCTTGTATTGATCCTGTCCGTGATCGTTTCAACGATGCCCTCGAAGGACCCGCCGATCTGGCGCGATCTCCTGGCGCGCATAACCTCCCGGGCGTACTGCAAATCCCTCCAGCGCTCATCCAGGAAGCCGTGCACATCTGATAATCCCTGCCCACGTGCCGCGGTAAAAAGCAGCTCCTGGGTAGAGGCAGCCTCCGAAAGCGGACGTGGTACCTCGGGATTTACCTTAATGATGGACTCTTTTGTCAGCAGGGCTGCGACCGCTTTCCAGTACGCGGACGGCGCCATGTCGTCCCCGTCGTCAGCCATGTACGGGCGCGTGATCAGCAAATAGTGATCAGTGCGGGTGAAAGCCTGGTAGAAAAGTCCGGCTTGATCGCGGTGCAGGCGTGATTCCATGCCCAGAGCGGCGCGCAGCTCCTCAGGCAGAAAGGGATCAGCGTGTTCATTGATCGGGAAGATCCCTTCGGAGAACCCCAGCAGGGCAACCGCCTGGAAGCGTGTCCCGCGCGCTTCCAGCATGCGCCCGATCAGCAGGACTGGCTGACCGGGAAGACTGGGTTCGCGGAACCTTTCCCGCAGCAGCGTCCCCTGCAGGTCCGCCAGGAAACTGGCGTACTCGACACGGCGCTCCCCCACCACCCCTTCGCTGAAAACCAGCGCGCGCAGCGTCTCGCGGAATTCCCCGTATGCTGACCGGTCCCGCGGGCTGACTATCTTTTGTCTGAAGTCCAGCACCTCAAGCATGCCATCCATCCAGGCGATCCATTCCGCGTGTGTGCGTACCCCATCCGGCGGTACTATTTTCTGAAATACGTCCTCCAGGACCTCTCGCAGAGCTTCTGCTTCTTTGCCGCGCGGCAGGGGCGGTGAGTTGCGCTCGTCATCCAGGTCGTTCTTTTCCAGGGGTGTGGAATCCGCCAGGCGCTCCCAGGCTTCCTGCCACTGCTGCCTGCCCTCGACGACCTGCGCCACCCTGCTGACGATCTCCAGGACATCCACCGTTTCGGGCTCAAGGTGCAGGTCGAAGTACGGTGAGCGCAGGGTGTTGATCAGGTAATGCGAGTTGTACTTTTTTCCCGGCAGGGACATCAGGTTGAGAAGCGCTGTGATGGCAGGTGAGTGCTGCAGGGGCTCATCCAGCGTGAAATGGATCGGCACACCCATTTCATCAGCACACAGACGCAGCAGCGGGTTGTAGACCTCCGGGTTGGGAGTGAAGATCACGCAGGATGAAAGCGGCACCCCGTCGCGGATGACGCGCTGCTTGATCCAGCGCAGGGCTTCGCGCGCTTCTTCAGCGGGTGTCCTGGCCTCCAACAGCACAGGCTGAGGCGTGGATACCCGGGGGGGTTCTTCAGCCTCGAAAAGATGCCCTTCCACGTGAACCAGGTGAGCAGGCAGTTGCGGCGGTGTGCTCAGGTGTGTGACGCGGGCACCCAGCTCGCCGACCACGCGCTCAATGCCATCCGTGAATCGGCGGTGCGCGGAACGGGCAGATCCCTTCTCCCCAGGCAGCGTGACCAAAAGATCCCCCACCTGCGTCCCCAGCAGATGCATGACCTGATATTGGATGTTGTCGAAGGAGTCAAATCCATCCACAACCAGCAGGCTGATCCCGGATGCTGCCTCTGGGTTTCCCTGCAGGGAGGAGATTGCCAGCCAGCCGAGATCCTCCGGGTCGATCCAGTTTAAATCCTGCAGGCCGGTGTGATAACGCCTGTAAAGCAGCGCCAGGTCCCGCAAAGAATCGGTTCCTGAACGGGTCTGATCTGTTAACTGCTGTGGAGAGACCATGGACCGCTTGAGTTCAGCGAAGGATTCTCGCAGTGCGACAATGAAGCCGGGAAAAACCTGTAGGGGGGCATACTGCAGTAGCTCACCCTTCTCAACCGTGTTATCCACAGCCTCCTGGATCAAGCGGTGCAGAAGGGCTGGTGACGCCGTGGAGGTAAAGGTTCCGCACCTTTCCATGATATTTGTGTAGAGGTCTTCAAACCTTCCCACCTGTGTCCCCAGAACCCCACCCGCATCCGATAATCTTCTACGGAAGGCCTTGGCCTGCCAGCGGTCCGGGAGGATCACCCAAATGCTGGCCAGGGGATTTGTCCTGCGCAGGGATTGGATGCGCTGGATGCATTCGTAGGTCTTTCCTGCTGCCGGTGGGGATGTGATCAGTTCTGTTGTCATGTGATTATTCCTTAAGGTTGTGAGTTTTCCTTAATCCCGGTATGCTGCTTTGACTTTCCGATCATTCGGACCATTCGATGGAAACAAAAACCTTCACCCATTTGCCTTCACTTCACGATTTAATGAATTCATATGAAAATCTGGTTGTCCCTCAAGATGCATGAATATCATAATTATATGGTTAATCAGTGCAGTATGTGTGCACTGATATCAGAGGAAATTGACCTCCTCTTATGTAAGGAAATTTTTCATCCAGGATTCATTGCACAAACGCACATCGGGAATATTCTTTT
>CAZCHK010000153.1:0-2729 GCA_964498605.1 uncultured Anaerolineaceae bacterium
CAAGCACTTTTCAGAATGCAGAGACAGTTTTCAGCCTCAACAGCAAAGAAACACAGACGTTGGTAGATAAGCTGGAAACCTCAAGACTGCAGGCAGGGCCTCATCTGAAGGTGATTTCCGCTAAAGCAAAAGAACTCTCCGGATATATTGCCCCGGAGAACGTGAATAAATCTGTTTTTCGCGGGCGGTACAACAGGGATGGTTATTCAGTGGAAATGTATGCATTGAAGGGAGAGGGAGATTATGTGGTTCCTCTTCTGTTATTTGTGCCTGAATCAATGGGGAAGCATAACAGTGTTGTTTATATTCATCCGAAAGGAAAGATCGCAGATGCCCAGGCCGGTGGTGCGATAGAGCGGCTGGTGAAGAACGGCTGGATTGTCGCTGCTCCTGATCTGATTGGTACAGGTGAGACAGAAGGGAGGGGTAGTGTGGCATTACTGATAGGAAGAAGCATGCCTGGCATACAGGCGGGTGATGTGGTGAGGGTGGTTAATTTCCTCAGGCAGCGTGATGATGGTGATCGTGTCCGCGTCCTCGCCGGTCTGTAAACTGGCTGAACTGGCCTGCAGCTCCCCGTCCACGATCATGACCACCCCCACCCCGGGATCCGCGTCAGGATTGGCGCAGTCACCGCTGTCGGCGCACAGAGTGATCGCCGCGGCAGCGTGCAGCCTGGCCGTGGAGGCAATGGTCAGATCATCTCCCGCGCACAGGGTAATGTAGCTGTTTTTCGACCAGATGATGATGCCATCCAGTACCTTGAGGAAATCGGCCATCGGATCGGGTGAATCCATCGCGAGCATGATGATCTCATCGTCCGCGATGGCGTCCTCCGATACAGTGATGGGGCTGGTGGCAGTGAGGTCGATGCCACCGCTGGACTGCATGCCATCTGCGCTACTGACGCCGCCTACCGTGAGCGGTCCATGGTTGATGATCCAGGTTGTGCCGACCGAATTGCCTTCAAGGTTCCCCACACCCGTATCAAGCGGGTCAGTCTCCGTTCCGATCGTTCCACCCGCGTAGATACGAGTCCGCGGCGAGGTGATGTTCAACCCGGACGCCGTGGGATTGCCGTCCAGGACATTTTCTGGTCCAAGGATGAAGGCGACCCCGAGATGGCTGTCCACGTTGTACAGGTACAGGTCGCCGTCCACCTCGGTCAGGTACGAATTGAATTCGCTGAAACTACTCAGGGTCCCGTACGCGGGGAACGACACCCCATCGTTCTCACGTGGATTGGAGGTGTCGATCTCGAAATCATCTCCAGACATCCCGATCACGCCATACAGGGCTTCCAGGAAAATGCTGGAACCGATCGCATCCGCATAAACGTCCCGGTTGAAATCGTTGATCGAGGCTGCCGCGCGCAGGTAGACCAGGTCGGTGATGTTGTTGACCGCATCATAATATCCGCTGGAGATGGCTCGATCGACATTCATATCTCCAAGCACCTCGAACAGGTAGATGTCGCGGTCGGTGCTGATGTACACCTTGCCGGTCGGCTTCAAATCGATATCCAGGAGGTTGTCGTAGCGTCCCACGTCCCCATAATGAACATCCGAGGTACCGGCTTCGATGGTCAGGTACTGGGTGATGATATTGGGCATATCGTTCTGCCACGCATCGAATATGGACATCTCCCCGATCAGGTAGACCGAGTTGACCGCATAGATCGTGTCGATGTACAGATCGTGCAGCTCGATCCCAACGACCTCCTTGATGTAGATCGAATCACGGGCGCGTGCGGTCAGGCGCGCGTCCTGGCGCATATCGACCGAGACAAAAAGGTTTCCGACCGCAGGACCGCTGCCTACCGTGAGGTTCCCGGCGGTTTGAACACTGCCCAACGCGTTCAATGCCGCCTGGACTTCTGCCGCGGATGCGTTATAGAAGAGCGGGGCGCTGGTTTGCCCGTTGAAGGTCAGCGTGAAAGCGCCCTGTGTGGCGGTGTGCGAGACCTGCTGTACCTCAAGGATACCGGCAAATCCCTGCGTAATGAGCTGATTTTCCAGCGTCCCATCGTAGGTGCTGCCCGGGACGAATGTGATCCCGTCCCAGTTGCCGATCTGGTTGAAGGTGATCGTCCAGTTACCGCTGGTTCCGCTGACTGTCACGCCGCCTATGTTGACGAGCGTGGAGAGCGCGTTGAGGGCATTCTGTACATCCATTATGGAGGCGTTGTAGGAGAGGCTGACTGTATTTTCACCCTCGTATGCCAGGACAAAGGTACCCTGTGTCGCCCCGGACTGTGACAGCAGCTGGACTTCCTGCGTACCGGATATGCCAGCAGTCGTGGTGGACACTGTCAGTCCTCCGTTGAAGTCTCCAACCTCAAGCGTTGTGATCTCAGGCTGTGCGTCATTTTTATTGAAAGTGACCAGGTAAGGTCCCCCCGCGTTGCCGCTGACCGTCACGCCGCCAGCCAGCTGAACGGTGTACAGGCTGTTCAGGGCGTCCTGCACGTTCGTCGCGCTGGCGTTGTACATCATTGGTGAAGTCGTCCACCCATTGAACACGAGGGCAAAACTGCCCTGGCTGGCTCCGGTTTGGCTGATCGATTGTACCTCCTGCTGCCCGGCTCCTTCCGTCGATGTGGAAGTGGTCACGCTCCCGACAGCCAGCAGGTCTGCATCCGCATTCGCGGTGATCTGCAAGCGTGCCCCTTCCTCATCAAAGACCACCTGCCATGATCCCGCGGACAATTTGAGCACAGAGACCAGTCC
>CAZCHK010000154.1:0-2652 GCA_964498605.1 uncultured Anaerolineaceae bacterium
GCTATTATTTGGCTGTCAAACGCTTGGGTGCCCCCCTCACCCAGGCGTTTGGCGCATTAATTGCCGGAAATATTAACAAAATTGCCAGTCACTGTTTCAATGGCGGGAAGTTGTATTTAAGGATCGGCTATTGTATTAAACCCTTGGAATAAATATAATAATTTCATATTTAATTTAGCAGGAGGAGGAGATGAAAACCAAAGCAGTCTATGCGTTCATCATTTTCTTTATTATTCTTACGCTGGCTTGCGGTTTTCCAGTTGGCACAGCATCCGACAGCGGTCCGAACGAGCCTGCCGATGTGATTCAGGAGCCAGACCCAGAGCCGGAGGATATCCAGCCGCAGGCGGATCCTGAAGCGCCGTCCGTCGAGCAGCCGCAATCCGCGGGTTCGCGCGAGGTCTCCCCGGGCGTCTTCGAGATCCTGTCGGTTCCGGCGGAAAATGGATATATTGGACCCAACAGCCATGGCGCGGAGCTGGTCATCGGGGAGTACAACGGCCAGAACGTGATCGGGCTGATCGCTTTTGACATCTCGGTCATTCCGGCAAACGCCGTGATCGATAAAGCCTATACACAATTTGCAGGTTTTGAGGATATCGGCGAAGATGCGTTCGAGACCGGTCTGCTGGTGATGCACTGGTGCAATTATGGCGCTATTGGCGATCCTTCCCCCGCAGCGCTCGAGACATTAAGCCGGACCGTGGACAGCGCGTTGATCAGCATCCGCGGAAGGGAAAACCTTGAAATCAAGACCTCATCCGACATGCTGCTTATCGCGCTGAGAGATGCCAGGGCAGCCGGCAATACTCGGCTGCAAACCTGTAGCTTTTTCTCGCATTTTTTAGGCGAGGAAATTAAAGGGTACATCACTCTTAATGACTGGACGCAAATGAAATTGATCGTTGAATATCATTTGCCTTGATCTAAATGGATTTAGAAACAGCGAGGCACTTTTTAAGCACCTCGCTGTTGTTTTTTAATGCGCGAACTCAATGGTTATCCCGCATCAAGCGCTTTCTTGCAGCGTCTCCGGTGCGCCATGGCTCCACCGCCGCTGCCGCCGAAGATGATGCTCATCCCCAACAGAAAGCCGAAATTGTACCAGCCGCCGTTATTGAGCACGGCGTACATGGCGACGTTCTTATTGAACAGGCTGATGACGAAGGTGACCGGCGCGATGATGCCGTGCCACAAACCCTGCCAGAAGCCGGGGGTCCTTTCTTCGGTCTCGGGCACTGCGCTCAGATCCACGCTTTGCGCCGCGCAACCCGCCAGCGAAAGCATCAATGTTGCGAATATAACGATCAAGATCACTTTTTTCATGAATGCATTCTCCTGAGAATATATACGCAAAACCAGCCCGGGTGTTGCATCTTTACCCCTCGAGCACCTGTCAGGGATGACTTCACAGGCGGCGCTGGCGTAAAACCGGGATAAAATAAAAGTATCATATTCCTGGAGGCAATCATGAAAGATTCATCCCAAACGCTCATCACCCAACCCGGAGCGCTGCTCAACAAGGACGGCACGCTGGCGCAGGTCGGCTGGATGCCGCAGCCGCTGCTGGACTGCAACCTGGAAGACGTGCATATCCAGGGCACTGCCGGCTTCTGGCAGCCCATGCGCGTCAAGGTGTGGGACTACTACGGTATCACCACGCCTACGCATTTCTTCTCCTTCACCGTCAGCGACGTGGGTTATTTGGGATCGATCTTCGCCTATGTTATCGAGTTTGCTAGCGGTAAATACCACGAGCAAACCCTCACCATCCCCTTCGCAAAAGGTGTCAGTCTGCCGCGCAACAGCACCGAGGGCGAGAGCCTGTTCGACAACGGCAAGGTGCGCCTGCATTTCGACGTGGGAAAGGGAAAGCGCTGGATCAAGGTCAGCTGGCCGGGTTTCCAGGATGGATTGCCCCTCACGGCGGAGGCGGAGTTCGCGCTGCCGGAAAAGCACGAGTCGATGATCATCACCATCCCCATCAAGGGCAGGCGCTTTTATTACAACCGCAAGGTCAACTGCATGCCTGCCAGGGGCACGGTGAACTACCTTGGCAAGGAGTATCAGCTTGACCCGAAGTCCGCGCTGGGCAACCTGGACTGGGGGCGCGGCGTGTGGGAGTACAGATCCTTCTGGGTGTGGGCTTCCGCCAGCGGCTGGCTGCCCGGGGGGCATACCCTGGGGCTGAATCTAGGGTTTGGCTTTGGCGATACATCCGCTGCCACCGAGAACTGCTTCTTTATCGACGGTAAGGCGCACAAGCTGGGTGAGGTCGATTTTGTTTACAGCAGCAAGGATTTCAAAGCTCCTTGGACGATGAAGTCTTCTGATAAGCGCGCCGACCTGACTTTCACACCATTCTTTGAGCGAGTCGCAAAAACGGATGTAAAGATCCTCTCCAGCGAGGTGCACCAGATGTTCGGCAGGTACAACGGCACGCTCGTTGCCGACGAAGGCAATACGATCCTGGTCAAGGACCTGATCGGTTGGGCGGAAGAACATAACGCCAAGTGGTAGTTGTCATCCCGTCAAAATGAATCCAATCGCCTAGTTACGATTCAGAGTAACAGGATGGCCATTCCTTTCGAGGAGACATTCATAAGCAGGCGTGAACGGTCGTGCAGTATGCCCATTTCGGGATTGTCGCGG
>CAZCHK010000155.1:0-2542 GCA_964498605.1 uncultured Anaerolineaceae bacterium
GGGCGTGTTATAATTTTGGTGCCGAAGGAGGGAATCGAACCCTCATACCACGTGGGTACACGATTTTGAGTCGTGCGCGTCTGCCAATTCCGCCACTTCGGCTGGCAAGCGATAGTATATCAGAGTTCTTTTGGAAGGGTCAAGGCACATCTCATGCGACTAGGAATTATCGGTCTCCCCCAATCCGGAAAAACCACCCTCTTCAACGCCCTCACCCGAGGTAACACCCCTACCGGTATTTCAACCGGCAAGATGGAGGTGCATACCGCCGTGGTGGATGTCCCCGATACCCGCGTGGACCGGCTCGCTGATATGTTCCATCCCAAGAAGAAGGTCTACGCCAAGGTGACCTACGTGGACATCGCCGGGCTGGACGGCTCGGCCGGGAAGGAAGGCATCTCTGGAGCGCTGCTCAACCAGCTGACACAGATGGACGGACTGATCCACGTGGTGCGCGTCTTTGAGAATGAACTGGTGCCGCACCTGCGCGACAGGATTGACCCCCTGCGCGATTTGAACGCCATGGACAGCGAGTTCGTGCTGAATGATCTGATCTTCGTCGAGCGCAAGCTGGAGCACCTGGTAGAGGAGAAAAAGAAAGGTGCGGGTCGTGACAAAGCCGTCATTGAAGCCGAGCATGTGCTTTTTGAGAAGCTGCACGCCCACCTAGGTCAGGAAAAACCCCTGCGCGACCTGGTGCTGACACACGAGGATGAAAAAGCCATGTCCGGGTTCGGGTTTCTCAGCCGAAAGCCGGTTTTGGTGGTGCTGAACCTGAGCGAGGGGCAGAGCCCCCCCGCCGTGACATACGAACACCTTCACAGCACGGTGGTGAGCATGTTCGTCAAGCTGGAAGCCGAGATCGCCCAGTTGAGCGAGGAGGACGCGGCGATCTTTCTGGCGGAATACAAGATCGAGGAGCCCAGCCTCAACCGCATGATCCGCCTGTCGTATGACCTGCTGGGCCTGCAGTCGTTCCTCACCGCGGGAGAGGACGAGTGCCGCGCCTGGACGGTGCACCGCGGAGCCACCGCGCCGGAGGCTGCCGGGGAGATCCACACAGATTTGCAAAAGGGATTCATCCGCGCCGAGGTGGTGGCGTTTGACGAGCTGATGGCACTGGGCAGCATGGCGGAAGCCAAAGCCAAGGGCCGGTTGCGCCTGGAGGGCAAGGAGTACATCGTCAAGGACGGGGATATCCTGAATATCCGGTTTAATGTGTAAGAAAAACAAGTGATCGAATCGATCACTTGTTTTTCTATTACTGGTAATACACACTTCTCGGTTAGTTAAGTAGATTGTCGATTTAAATGTTTTAAAAGCGCTTCATAGTTGGCGCGATTTCATGCTCTTCTCATTATTAGGAATGCTCTGGTATGAGAATAACTGAAAGGAAGAAACAATATGGCGAAATTGTCCGAGGGAAAACAAAAGGACATCTGGGGAAAAATTCAACATGTCTTGAAGATGAGAGGTTTTCTATGTCGTGATTGTATCGTCGTAAAAGGAGCGTTTCCGGTTGGTGAATCCATAGAAGTGGCTACTGTGCTTTCTAAACAACAAAAGAAGAGACAAGTAATCCGTTCCAAGGGTCAATGCCGGAGGTGTCGCTGCGAAAGTGAAATATTTCGTCTCCCTGTAGTAGATTCCAAACCCATTCCTGAAGGAAAACCATGGTTCTGCGAAGAGAACATTCAAAAGACGATCATTGATCATCTGCGATCAAGTGATTATTCTGTAAAAGCAGTTGATTACACAACCAGCGTAGGGCAAGGGGTCCGTATCATAGTAGAAGATAATAAAAAAGCTAAGATTCACCTTTTTATACATGGTTATTATGGTAAAAGCATTTTTCCTCGGTCTTCGCGATTATTTAAAGAAGCGATATTTGATTTAATCGTGTATATGCGAAAGTATAGAGACATTCAAATTGCGATAGGCTTCCCTGCATTCAGGATTTATACAGAGGAACTAAGGAAGATTAATTGGATACGAGAGATTCTGCCATTTAGAGTCTTCTGGGTAACGGAAAAGGGAGCAGTCTTCGAGGGATGATAAGATTGATGAAAAGGGTAAACATTGGATACGAATAGTTTGAACTTCCAATGCAGTAGCTGATGGGTTTAGATATAGCGTTGGTCGTCTTGCCATGCTGCTTCTGTAAGTGGAGTGAGCAGAGATAATTGGTTGGAGCTCGAAAGGAATCTCATGAAGAAACCGGATTGCCTGCTGCCACGACCGCAGTTCGACCTGACGCCCGAAAAGCGCGCAGCGTTCGATACCTTGCTGGACAAGACACCGGCCAGCAGCGGCGTGGATTATCGACTACCTTACCCAAAATGGGAATTCCTCTCTTATTTATGCGAGACCCGCGACCTGGTTCTGCATGGCTCGCAGATCTCAGGCATCGAAATGGTGGAGCCCCGCCAGGCCAGGGATGTGCGCGCGTACAGCATGCAGAATGCCATCTACGCCACCACGGACGGCATCTGGGTGATCTACTTCGCCATCCTCGATAGAAAGAACAACCCCGATCTGTCCC
>CAZCHK010000156.1:0-2531 GCA_964498605.1 uncultured Anaerolineaceae bacterium
AGCTTGAGATATCCGTCATGATGTTTGACGCCAATTTGGTCTACCAGTATAATTTTCTTATCGGTCAACGGAACCATTATGGCATTACGCGGAAACTTAAAGGATTTTTCTCTCACGCAACTGTTCAATTTGATCAACCTGGCTTCCAAGACGGGCACGCTGCACATTGAATCTTCGAAAGCTTTGTCATGGCTTGCATTCCGTGAAGGGAAACTTGCCTGCGCGCAGTACGGCGAAGAGGACAACTCGCTGGCTGCGATTCTTCTGCGCGATAAAAAGATCACCCCCACGCAGCACAAAATCCTGGTTGACCGCTCAAAATTTTCCACCGACAAAGAACTGGGATTGATGCTGATCAACGCAGGATTTTTATCCCAGAAAGATATTCTTGAAGCATTGAAGAATTATTACATTACCATCATCCGGAAGATGTTCGCGCAGATGGACGGGTTCTTTCATTTTGACCTGACCATCGATCAGATTCAATCCAAGATCCCGGTAAAAGTTGATATGGAGAACCTGATCATCGAGGGTTCAAGACAAAAACAGGAATGGGATCATTTGATGGATGAAATTCCCACGCTGCAAATGGCTTTAAAATTTGCGGACCGGCCTGGCGCGAATATTCGCAAAGTGCACCTTTCCGTCGACGAGTGGCGGGTTGTCTCCTATGTAAACCCGAAGAATACGATGGAGCAGATCTGCAAGGCGACCAAGATGAGCGATTTGGAAATCCGGCGGGCGGTTTTCAGCCTGCTGCAGGCTGGATTGGTCGAGATCGTCAAGCCTGGAGGAATGCCTGTGATTTCAAGGGAAAAAATGTTCCCGACGACGAATCCGGATGAACAGAAGAACATGCTGGATAAGCTGATCAAACGTATCAACGCAATATAATGTATGAGTTGACATAATGCAAACTGTAAAAATCGTAGTGACCGGACCATTCAACGCAGGCAAGACGGAATTTATCAAGTCCGTCAGCGAAATTGATGTTGTGGCTACCGAGCGGAAAATCAGTTCAGATGTTGAACGCAAAGAAAAGGAAACCACAACAGTCGCGATGGACTTTGGACGCATCACGGTGGATGATGATCTGGTCCTGTACCTTTTTGGAACACCTGGACAAAAACGCTTTGATTTTATGTGGGAAATCCTGTCGGAGGGTATGCTGGGTTTCATCGTCATGGTGGATTCGACGAGGCCGGAAACTTTCAGAGAAGCACGCAGTATCCTGGAGACCTTTAAAGCTTATGCTCCGACTCCTTACGTGGTAGCTGCAAATAAGCAGGACATGGAAGCAGCCTGGAGCATTGATGACATGCGGGTTGTTCTTCGCCTCGATCCAAAGGTCAAATTCCTGCCGTGCGTAGCGACGCAGCGGGATACCGTCAAGTCTGTTTTGCTGGAATTGTTATACAGCATCCTGGCTGAAATGGAAGCTGACGAAGCCTGAATTGAACAGCATGTCAATGCCCAGCCTGAGTCAACTTCTGCTGGGGGGGATTAACGAAATTATCGGAGCGGACGATCTGACGGAAATTTTTAAAAAAAAGGGGATCGATTATTCAGCGCGCCAGGTTGAATTTTCAGAGTTATCCCATCAGATTTTTGGGGCAATCCTTGAGAAATACGGTAGGCGCGGCGGGGAGGGGATCGCATTCCGTTCCGGGAGCGTGTTCGGGAAAAAGCTCAGGCATATGTGCGGAAAGGAGATGGGACTGGAATCCGATGAATACCGCTTCATGAGCACTAAGAATAAAATTCTATTTGGTCTGGAGAAATTAGGTGAAAAACTGAATCGCGAAATGGGAATTGAGATCGAAGTTAAGAAAAGCAGTGATTTCTGGATCGTATCGATCGCTCCTGGTGGTTCGAAAAACTTTACAGGAATTTGTTGCCAGTTCGTGATCGGAATGATTTACGATTATCTGACATGGGCGGGAAGCGGAAAAGTGTACCCCATCGAAGAAATGGAACCATTCGAAGCAACCCGATCCCGCTGCCTTGTGCGCATCAACAAACAGGCCCTGGAAGCTTGATGTATACGATCACGGTCGTGGACGATGACAGGGATATTCGCGAACTGATTGAGATCATCCTGTCCCAGGCAGGATTCCAGGTGAACACGGCAGCGGATGGAGAAACCGCTTTAAAAAGCATACAGGATAATCCTCCGGATTTGATAATTCTAGATGTAAGGTTACCAGGGATGAGTGGTTATGAGGTCTGCCGCAGGATCAAGCAGAAGCCCATGCTGATGGATGTGCCTGTTGTGTTCCTGACTGCACGCGGACAATTGGATGAAATCCGCCAGGGATTGGAAGCGGGAGCGGCAGAATATTTCCTCAAACCATTCAGTCCGAAGGATCTGATTGAAAAGATTCAGGCCCTTATTCCTTTCTACACCTAGTTTTTGTTGACACCAAAATATGCACATGTTACAATCGGTCCACTTTTGCCCCCATTGTCTAGTGGCCCAGGACGTGGCCCTCTCAAGGCCAAAACACGAGTTCGAATCTCGTTGGGGGCAC
>CAZCHK010000157.1:0-2448 GCA_964498605.1 uncultured Anaerolineaceae bacterium
ACCACCGTATCCATCAGCGCGCTGGCGCCCGGCCGCAGCGTGGAGGACAGGCGCCTGGTGCTTCAATCCAAAGGCGACAAGATCGGCGTGCTGACGTTGAAGCTGGAATGGTTCTGGAAGGACCTCGACGGCAAGCAGCTGAGTGAATCCAACATCGAATACGTCTCGGTAAAAAGCCGGGACGACTCCCACCCTTCCAGTTCTCCGGTGATCATCAACGCCAAGACCTACGTGGCTGGCGGCTACACGGAAGTGAAAGGCGACCAGGTGGAGCAGAAAGGCGACAAGGTTGAGATCAACCGCTACGGCTCGGCCCGGCCGGGTGTGCAGGTGGGCAGCGGGGAAACAGCCAGTTCGAAACCGATGCTCTGCCCGGTTTGCAGCATGGAGATCCCGGCTGGATCGGACTTCTGCACCGAGTGCGGCAATCCGATCAAAAGAGCCAGCCGTGCCAGGAGCAAATCTTCCGAAAAAATGGCCAATCCGGCCCGACCTAGAGAGGACACCAAAGAATGACGATCGATGATCTGAAAAACCAGTTTTCCGATAAGCTGGACAAGGAGCGCGGACGGCACGACCGGGTTGTGAGCATGGAGATCCTGGAATTAGGAAAGGAGCTGGGCAGGTACGCAGCCTCGCTCCCGCCCCTGCCGGTTCAGCAAGCCACCGCGAAAAATCCACCGCCCATCTCGCGCATTACCCCTCCCCCGCTGCCCGCGCCGGTGATCCGGGCGGAAGTGCAGCTGACCCATGACGAGCGCTTCCGCCAGGTGGACCGCTACTTCCTGAAGCGCTTCAACCTGCTGGATCACCTGGGCAGCGACCGCCTGGGCTACCCGACCATCCTGTGCGAAACGCTGGAGGAATTCTTCACGCCTTTCGTGATCAAATTGAATGTCTCCAACGCGAACAGGGGAAAGGCTCTGACCGCGCTGGTGGAAGAAGCCAGGGCCACGGCTGAAGAGACAAACGGCGGGGGAACCTTCGGAGTGAACTTTTCCGACCAGGGCTGCTACCTGAATGGCTGGCTGTTCGCGTTCAAGAGCGGTAAAGACGTCAAGGACCTGCCGCACGATCCCGTCTCTCTGACACGCATCATGGCCACGGCTTCCCACGAGAAGCTGGGGCACGGTTTCATCAACGCGTACAGCGCGCTGGGAAAGCTGAACATCCACCTGGATCAAACGCTGGCCAGCATGGCCAGGCAGTTCGGGCTGGCCGAAGCGGACGACGCCGAGACGCGCCTGAAGCACCAGCAGAACGCACTCCTGTTCCACGTGTCCCAGTTTCTTGAGGAGGGCTGGGCGACCTGGATCGAGGGGCTGATGCGGGAGGAGCTTTTTAGGAAGCAAACCCACCCGCGCTACGCGCTGGGGGACCTGATTGACACCATCAAAGCGCTGCCCGTGCAGGAGGAAGGCATCCCGCAGCTGCAGGAGGCCATGCTGCAAGGCTTGAACATCCTGTTTACGGAAGCCTCTGTCTCGCCCGGCGCGATCCTGGCTGCGATCAAGCTCATGGCGCAGGTGGGCGATCCCCTGGAAGATTTCATCATGCATCGACTGGGACAGCCTCTGCGCTACGTGCTGGGCGAATTGATCTGCAGCCAGGCGGAGAAGAACCTTGGCGATCTGTGCGTACCCTACGCGGTTTTGATCTCGGCCAATGTCACCTTCGATCCGGCAAAGATGAGCTTTTCCGATCTAGCCGGTTTGTTTTTTAACGACCCCGGCATGCATCCGGACAGCAGGCTGGTGCTTCTGAGCAGGCTGAAACCTGGAAAACGCAACGACATCCGCGAGCTGGCCGAACTGGCAACGGAGCAGCTGAACATGACCGTACCCGCGGGATTCCGCGGTCATTAGGAGGTGCGATGGATGAAATGAATCCTTTGAAGATCCCAATCGCGAGAACCTTTTCGCTCAAAGAACTGAGTGGGTGGCTGCGCAAAAGCGTGGACATCCCCGCAGGCAAGCGCGGGATCGTCATCGACCAGTCCGGGACCGCGCGAACCTTTGCGCCAGGCCGCCACAAGGTGCTCAACGCCTGGCAGCGCCTAGCTGGAAAAGGGATCGGCATTACCGCTGGCTATTTCCCCCAGGATGTCTTCGAACTGCCCTGGCGCCTGTCGAACTTGCTCAGCGGGGACGACGAGCTGGTGGACCTGGAAATAACCCTGAGGCTCAAGGTCGTCGAGGCCAGGGACTTCATGGAACAGGCCGTGGTGCCGATCGGCCAGATGCACGACTTCCCTCCAGACAGGCAGGAGCAGGTCAACGCGCTGCTGGAGAAATTCGTCTGCCAGTACGCGGCGGAGGATCTGGCGCGCGGCATCCCGGCATCCCGCCTGGAGCTTGAGCTGATCAAACTGTTCGAAGCACCCATGCTGGGCATGGGGCTGCAGGTGATCTCCATCCCTGCCCTCACCCTCCGCAGGAGCGAGGACCG
>CAZCHK010000158.1:0-2420 GCA_964498605.1 uncultured Anaerolineaceae bacterium
TGTGCCTGACCGCCTGCGCGGTGCTGCTGGGCTGCAATCCTTTTGCCCCAAGCAGCCAATCCATCCTGCTGGAATACCTGGGCTACATCCCCGACCAGCCGGATTACCGCGAGTACATCGTTTAAGGCGACATGCAAGCCTGGTACAGCGCCTGGGGTATCCCGCGCCCCGAGACGTTTAACCAGGTCATGGAAAGCGAGTACAAATCAGAACTGTGGACCGTGCAATCAAGGCAGACTGCACCACCTCAACTCTTGGTGAACTACCAGATCGTCGAGGACGAGAAGGACTACTACGGCTTCAACCTGTATTCCATCGATCGGCACTTCCAGGCAGGCATGGGTAACGATCAGATCACACTGATCGATCTTGCTGAAAGCTCAAGCGTCGTTCCGGCGCTGCAGGCCTATGGCTATGAATCTTCCAGCCTCGGAGGCGGGACGCTCTTCAGCTTTGGGGAGGATAACGCCATGCACCCCGATGCGCCCAACGCTGCTGGGCGCTTTCCATTCTTCAACCGCATTCACCTCAACGCTGACCGCCTGCTCATTGCGCCTGCCACGGAGGAGATCGAAACCGCGCTGGATGCCCATACCGGCAAGATTGCATCGCTGGCAGATGACAGGATCTTTCAGGCTGCCGCCGCCGCGCTGGAGGATGCCGCCCTTGCCGACCTGGGGCAACTGGTGGGCGTGCTGCTGTTGGAATTGGAACCATTGGACAAGGATCCCATATTTGACCTGGCTGCATTCGCTACCTTCCAGGCTGATGAGAATACTGCCTATTTAGTGCTGTTGCTGGTGCTGCCCGTCGGGCAGGACGCGGATGCAGTTGCCACTACAGTTGGAGAAAGAATGAAGACTTATGAAAGCGAGCGGAGGATCCCATTAAAGGATCGTTGGAAGTATGAAAGCGCTTATGGGATGAATCAGAAAGAATTGCCCGTTGCGGTGGTGGTAATGAGAGCGGATGTGCAGAGAGGTTATCAAGAACAATTGGACGAGAATTATGTCGTTGTGGCGGATTGGTTCAGTCTTGTAGCTGCTTACGATCTGTTGTTCCTGCAGGTGCAGCCCTGATGAGCATCTATTGAAATACGAAGGAATTCTTGTATAGTAAGCATGTAGAAGGAGGAATCAGATGACGAGAAACATTTCGAAAAAGAAAATATCCCGCAAGGTGGTTGGATTGATGGTCGTGACGCTGCTGTTTCTGACTGCCTGCAACCTGAGCACCAAACCTGACGTGCTGGGGGACTTCGTCTGGAGGGACGGCAACAACAACGGCATTCAGGACGAAGGCGAAGAAGGCGTGCGCAATGTGCTCGTCAAACTGCTGGACAGCGAGGGCAGGCAGCTGAAGACCACCCGCACCGACGCCGATGGAAAATACGGATTCTCTGGCGTCAGCGGAGGCGATTACATCATCGAGTTCGACGCAGCCGCCGATTACCGCTTCAGCCCGCGCGACCAGGGCAATGACGACAGCCTGGACAGCGACGCCGACCCCGATACCGGGCAGACAGCCGTCTTCTCCCTGGCTGAAGGAACCGCCAACTTTTATTTTGACGCCGGCCTGGTACTGGTGCCCGGCTCCGGCGACCCGACCCCCACCCCCACCGGGGAACCTGAGAAGACTCCGGAGGACGGTGACGAGGAGGAGCCTCCTGTTGAGGGTGAGGAGATTGGACGCGAAGAGGATGAGGAAGGCGATGCCCATGTCTGCGAGGTGGAAACCGAAGCCATTGACTCGCCGGAAGCGGACATCGAGAAGGTGGTGGTGTACGAGACCGACTCGCACTGGTTGATCATGGCGTATTTCAAGCACAGCGCCAGGGGTGACTACAAACTGGGGATCAGTTTGTTGATGGCGGACCTGTACAGCGCGAGTTACGGTTACAGCTCGCATAACGATGTGATGGCGCCTTTCAAATGGGACAGCAACAGTAACTATGAACTTGATCCCAGTGAAAGCGTGGAGCGGGTGGAAACCGCAGACGGTGGGGTGGTGGTGATTGCCAAGGTCAAAAAGCCAGCCTCCGATTCAAAACTGTCCACAGTGGAGGTGTTCTCATTTGTTCCTGCGGCTGGCAGCAGCAACTGGGCGTGCGATGAGCTGAAATACACACTGCCGTAGACCCGAACAAAATATTAATTTTTTTATAATGAAAGACCAGCCCACATCCGGGCCGGTCTTTTTCACATCATATAGCTTTTTTACTTTATGGCCTAATAGGTGTACGGATTCTCCAGCGGCAACTCGGTGCCCCAGCTCGCCATGTATTCATCCAGCGTCATTGGTTGAACGCACTGCTGATAAAGGACAATGTTGCTATCCGGCAGTACCACGAGTGCCACACCGGCGGTCGGGTAGAGATAGGTCATGGCATGCATCATGAAATTACTGAAGGTCGTGCTTTC
>CAZCHK010000159.1:0-2385 GCA_964498605.1 uncultured Anaerolineaceae bacterium
AGGTGGGCGCGAGAGGGCTCGAACCTCCGAACCTCACGGATGTGAACCGTGCGCTCTAACCAACTGAGCTACGCGCCCGTGAAGGATATTTTATCATATTTGCCAGATTTGTCTTTCAAATTTTCCACTTGCGGATTATTTTTCTTTTTGCTATAGTGATAATTGTCTGTTAATATACTTACTGGAGGAGATCATGAAAAAAGTCAGAGTGGTGTTTGTGGCGTTGTTTGTTCTTGCTTTGGTCCTGGCGGCTTGCAAGCCAGGAGGTGAAAGCACTGCTGTGATCATGCGCATAGGAATGGGAGGCGCACCAGATACACTCAACCCCTGTGCAGCACTTCTCACTGAAGCCTTTGAGGTGTTTGAGCTGGCATACAGCTCCGTGTATGAGCACATGCTGGATGGCTCGTATCAATTGGATCTCGGGGAGAGCATGACCGCGTCGGAGGATATGCTCACGTACACGATCAAGATCAAAGAAGGAGTGCAGTGGTCCGATGGTGAGCCGTTGACTGCCGAAGACGTGGCTTTTACATACAACCTCAACAAGAATCACGAGGATTTCCCTTATCAAAATTCATACGCCATGCAGATGGAAAGCATCACCGCGCTCGACGAGTACACGATCGAGATTAAAATGCTCGAAGTGGTTCCGGATATCCGTTACCAGCTGACCTTCATGTACATCCTACCTGAGCATATCTGGGGACCGGTTGAAGAGGCAGGCACCTCGCTTGAGTTCAGCAATTTCCCGTTTATTGGTTCTGGCGCGTTCAATGTTGTCGATTATGCCCAGGGTGAATATGTGCATTTTGTGAAAAACCCGAATTGGTATGGTATTGAACCAAAGATCGACGAAGTGGTATTCCAGACATTTGAGAATCAAGAAGCGATGGTTCAGGCGATCAAAACCGGGGATGTTGATGTCATTACTGAAATGCCGCTCACCGCGGTTGCCAGCCTGGAGGAGGCGGCAAATGTTGAGGTCGTCACTGGTACGCCTTTTGCGCCTGACATTACCGACATCATCATCAACCAGGTGGAACCCGAGAACTGCCCGCCAGGCGATGGGCTGTGCACAGGCCACCCGGCACTGCTCGACCTTGAGGTCAGAAAAGCACTGGCATTCGCCACAAATAAGCAGCAGCTGATCGATGTAGTGCTTCTGGGACTGGGGACGAGAGGCGTGACATTGATCCCTGACAGCCTGGCGCCTTATTTCAACACGACCATTGAGGATTTCCCATACGATGTGGCAGAAGCCAACAACCTGCTGGATACTGCCGGTTACATGGACACGACCGGGGATGAAATCCGAGAGATGCCCGATGGTTCAAGAGACCTCACTTTCCGGATCAACTGGCCGAGTGACAGCACGATTGGGGATCGGATCGCGCAATTGTTGGCCGAACAATGGAAGCAGATCGGCGTGAAACTGGAGCTGCAGGCCCTGGATCCGGACACGCTTTCGTCCATATGCTGCCCGACCTTTGATTATGATATCCTGATCTGGGGATGGGGATCGGACCCCGATCCTTCGTTCCTGTTATCCACCATGATCACGGATGAGATTCCAACGGGGATGAGTGAAACCGGGTACAGCAATCCTGAATTTGACCAGCTGTATTATGAACAAAGCGTGACAGTCGACCCGGAAGCCAGAAAGGCGATCGTCTGGGAAATGCAGGAAATGGTCTTCGAAGACGTGGTGTACATCATCCCGTTTTATGCCATGCAGGTGCAGGCTTACCGATCGGATCGGTTCGAGAACTGGCCGCTGGACATGCCGAAACTGGCCCTGGAGGACATTAATTCACTTTTGCTGGTTTCACCTGTTCCGTAGGCAGTAGATTTGATGAATTCACAACCTCCCAGGCTCGCAGCAATCCAGTCTGGGAGGTTGCATACCAGATCGAGGAGGTTGCTATTTGAAACGCTGGCGCTACCTGCTTAAAAAACTGTTCTGGGCGATTTTATCCATCCTTTTTGTGGTCGTGTTGAATTTCTTCCTTTTCAGGGTGCTGCCCGGTGACGCGACCAAGGCCGTGAAGAACCCCCGGTTAACAGCCCAGGCGCGCGCGGCCATGGAGGTCAGATTTGGTCTGGACAAACCGATCATCAACTGCATCGAGTCACTAAATCCTTTCAAGGCGGGTGATTGTTTGATCGATCCCATGGAGACCCAGTTCTTTATTTATGTCAGGAACTTGACCCAGGGAGATTTTGGATTGAGTTTCTCCACGAACAGGCCGGTCAGCGAACTGCTAGGTGAGTACCTGCTCAACACGATACTCCTGATTGGGGTAGGGCAGATCATATCCATCATTTTCGGAATCATCCTGGGGCTGCTGGCTGCGTGGAAGTCCCGCACCGCGCTGGATTACG
>CAZCHK010000160.1:0-2268 GCA_964498605.1 uncultured Anaerolineaceae bacterium
GCCTCTTCGACGATCAGCGGAGGGATCATCTCTATCTCCGCGCACGGCGATAGAACAGTGTGAACGTGCAGTTCGGCTCGATACTCTTTCAATGCGTTCTTGCTTAGCGATCCCGAATGCCCAGCTCCCATAATTTTCCTGCGATGAAGAAAGAGTTATGGGGTGTGGATAAGAGGATGATGCCCTCATTGCGCGCTTTTTCTATTGTCGCCGTGTCAGGTTCGGCCCCTTCGGTGATGATGATCGCGCTCACTTCGAGCAGAGCGGCAACCGCGACAATATTGACATGCGCCTGGAGTGTTACCCAGATGCTTTCACGCGCTGCTCCCGCCATAACGCAGCTTAGAAGGTCGGACGTGTATCCTACGCTGGGTTCTTTGGCTGGAATCAATTCCTGACCGGTAAGGATCTTCAGATCGAGTGTGTCGATAATTTCGGACAGTTTCATGCTTCAGGTCTCCTTGTTGGCGGTTAAACCTTCACCTACAGTGTTTTCTTCATTTAAAAGTATTTTCATACACAAATCCGTACCGATCCCAAGCTTGGAATCGATATGCATTTCGTCCACACATCGATTGATGTTCACCAGTCCCATGCCTGCCCCGAAGCCAAGCTCTCTGATCTCCTGGGTGGCTGTTGAATACCCTGGTTTGAGCGCCTGGTCGATATCTTCGATCCCCGGTCCATCGTCGATGGCATGCATGGTGATCTGGTCAGGTTCTATCTCAACCTTGATCTGCCCTCCCCGCAGGGTGTGAATGATCAAATTCATCTCCGCTTCGTAGATCGCGATGCCCACCCTTCTGGAGATCTGGGGTGAGGCGCCCATGCGCAGCAGGGCGCGTTTGATATTGCTGGAAGCGGAGCCGCCGCTGACAAAATCTCCCTTTTTGATCTCGTAGCGCAGGATCAGGCTGGTCCGGTCGGATTCGATGTCCTCAAAGAGGTGGCTGGCCCGGTAGCGCCTGAGTTCTTCCGAGTGGTATTCTTTCTGCAACCCGCGCAGCAAACCCGCGGTGATGTCCCCTTTGGTCAGTATGCCCGTTAGGTTCCCCTCGTCGTCCACGACAACCAGCCGCCCGACGCTTGTGCTGACAAAAAGCTTGAGCGCTTCAATGACCGGGTCGCCGGGCTTCACGGATATCAGTTTCGCTGTCATGTAACTGGTCGCTGGCGCTTGAAGATCTGCTTTGCGCAGGGAGGTGATCAGGTCCTGAATGCTCACCACGCCGACGATCCTCGTGCCATCCAGGACAGGCGCGCCGGATATCCTTGCTTCCCGGAACATTTCGAGAACATCTTCCATGCTCATCGATGAGGTGATGACCCTCGGATCTTTGGTCATCACTTCGCTGACCTTCAATTCATAGGCAAGTTCTTCAACACGCGTGATGCTTGTGGCCAGCTTGTCTGTGATGACTTTTTCGGAAAAACGATGATGGTCCTGGGTCATTGGACTATTTGGCCTCGAAGGGTTCATTGTCCACGGGCATCTCAAGACTTGGAAGACCCAATTTATGCAGCCTGCCGCATAATTCAAACATTCCAAAAGGAGAGGTGATGATGGGAATCCGCTCCTGAATGGCGAGATCGACAGTCTCCTGGGGGGGGATTTTCCCGCGCACGAAGACGATGGCGGCAATGTCCGCCATTTGCGCCGTGCGGATCACCTGCGGGTTGCACAAGCCCGTCAGCAGCACTGCTTCGGGTTGTATGGATGCCAGAACATCGCTCATCAGGTCCGCCCCGCATCCACCCTTTATTTCCTTATTCACGTCCGCGTTGGGCGTGCAAAGCCTTCCGCCGACAGCACTCAATAAATCATTGATATTCATAAAACCTTGCCGATACTCTATTTCCGGTAATTTTACCTTATCCAGGCACTTTGATACAGAAGGTGATGTATATGTTAAAATCGATTCACCAAGGATGGACAAATGAAGCAGATCATACAGGCATTAAAAGGCACCCGTGATTTTTATCCCGAGCAGATGGCCAGGCGGACCTGGTTGTACGACAGGATCCGCGCTGCTTCGAAGCTTTTCGGATACGAGGAATACGAGGGTCCCTTTCTTGAAAAGATCGAACTCTACGCCGCGAAATCCGGGGAGGAGCTGGTCAATCAGCAGGCGTTCGCCTTTTCCGACCGGGGAGGCGAGCTGATTTCCTTGCGACCCGAACTCACTCCGACGCTGGCGCGCATGGTCGCGCAGAGGCAGAACGAGTTGGTGTTCCCGCTGCGGTGGTGGTCCTTTGGCCCGTTCTGGC
>CAZCHK010000161.1:0-2144 GCA_964498605.1 uncultured Anaerolineaceae bacterium
TGTCAAGATCGGGTAGGAATGTCATTAAATCATCGGTTTAAAAAGTCCACTTTTCAACGTTCGAAATGTCAGGTGTTTTTTGTTAAGATTCAGCCACCACCTCCTTTTCTTCCTTGTCACTTGAACGTCCCAACAATCCAGCCTTGCGTTTCTCCTTGAGCCGGTAACTCTCACCTTTGATGTTCAGGGTGGTGGAGTAGTGCAGGAGGCGATCAAGGATAGCTGTGGCCAGGACCGGATCATTGAAGACCTCGCCCCAATCCATGAAGCTCTTGTTGCTGGTCACGATCAGGCTTGCGCGCTCGTAGCGGCGGGCTACCAGGCGGAAGAACAGGCTGGCTTCGGTGTTGGAGAGCGGCAGGTAACCGATCTCGTCGATGATCAGCACCTTGGGGTAAGAGAGCTGCTGCAGGGTGTGTTCCAGGCGGTTTTCGCTGAAGGCTTTCATCAGGCGGGTCATCAATTGTTCCAGGGTCAAGAAGAGGACAGAGTACCCGGCTTCCACAGCCTTCACCCCCAGAGCGATCGCCAGGTGGGTCTTGCCCACGCCCGGGGGACCAAGCAGGACAACGTTATGGCTGCGTTCCACGAAGCTCATCCCGGCCAGCTCACGCACCTGCTTGCGGTCCAGACTGGGCTGGAAATCGAATTCGAACTGATCCATGGTCTTGATCCAGGGGAAGCGTGCAAGACGCAGGCGGGCTTCGATGCCGCGCTGGAAGCGTCCCTGATATTCGGTCTGCAGGGCCTGAGCCAGGAAGGTTTTGTAATCCATCTGTTTCTTAGCAGCTTGTTCACAGACCGCATCCAGCTGGCTCTCCAGATGATCCATGCGCAGCCTGTCGAGCAGGTTCTCAAGTTCCATCACGCCACCTCCTCGTAAGCAGCCAGGGAGCGCTGCTCCACCTGCAGGGTGCTCTTCCACATCTCGGCTTGATGCTCCGGGATCGTGCTCCATCCTGCCCGGGGGCTGCACAGCATGTGGCTGGCCGCCAGGCTGTTATCACTCGCGAAGACCCGCAGCAGGCCATCCAGGCTGATACGGATGGCCACCCGCTGTCCCACCAGAGCCGCCGGGACGCTGTAGCGGTTGCCGCGCACGTCAATATAGCCATCCCAGGCCACCTGGCGGTATTCCAGGTAGGATGTGTCAAAGCGCATTACCGGCAGCCTCCGCAGAGCAGGCTTCTCCCGCTCGAAACGTTCGCGGACACTCTCCTTCACCGTCCCGTGTATCCTCGGGTCCGCTTCCTCCGCCAGCCACTTCTCTGCCAGCTGGTTGAGATGCGCCCAACTCTCGAACGAGCGATACCGCACGAAGAAGTTACCCTTGATGTACCCAACCATCCGCTCATCCTTGCCCTTCGTCCGCGCCCGATACGGCTTGCACGCCCTGGGCGTGAAACCATAGTGCCCGGCCAGATCCACGAAACGCTCGTTGAAATATGGCTGGCCATTGCTCGGATGCTTCAACACGGTGCTCTTCTGGTTATCCACCAGCACATCCTCCGTCACCCCGCCAAAATACTCCATACTGCGGATCATTCCTTCGTAGGTGTGCTCGGCATCGGCACTTTCTGTGCACCAGAAGTGAAAGCGCCGCGAGTACCCCAGTTCGTTCACGATAAAGTGCACCCTCGTCTCCTGACCGGCAATCTCCACACGCACTTCCCCCCAGTCACTCTGCAGCTGCTCGCCCGGCTTCGTCTCGAACCTCACCGTGGCTTTCCCGGGCCGCAGCGCCCGCTTTGGCTGCACGTACTCCCGCAGTATCGTCTGGCTGCCTGTGTACCCGTCCGCCTGGATCTCGCGCAGGATCACCACAGTATTCCAGACCCCTTTTGATAGCAGCTCATCCACTCTCGCTTTGTGCGGATCCAGCTTGCTCGAACGTTCTTTCCGCTCCTGGATCGGCGCAGCGCCTCTTTTCAGTGCCCGACTGACCGTCCGAGGGTGAATACCCAATTCATCCGCAATGTCTTTCAAATACATCCCATGTTGGTCCAATGACTTGATCACAGCGTAGTCCTCCTTTTTGATCACGATGTACCTCCTTTGAGGATTCCATGAAGGTACATTCTAGACGATGTTTTGAGGACTTTTCATTCCGATGTTTTTATGACTTTTACCACCGTTGTTGACAA
>CAZCHK010000162.1:0-2133 GCA_964498605.1 uncultured Anaerolineaceae bacterium
AGTTGAACGCCAGTCAATTCCTTAGAATTTGTTTACAACTGCAGTTGACATTTTGAGATATAAACAGAATTGTCTATAATAGATATACCATCGACCCGGGAGGGGATGTTATGACTGAGTTATCGTACAAAGAACTGCTGGAAAACCTTTTCGACGGTGTATATTACGCTGACAAGGATCGCCGCATACTGTTCTGGAACAAATCCGCCGAGCGCATCACCGGTTACGAACGCAAAGAAGTGGTAGGGCAGATGTGCGCGGATGCCATCCTGCGCCATGTGGATCATTCCGGGAATGAACTTTGCGAAACCAGCTGCCCGATCACGCTGACTCTGCAGGATGGACAAAACCATGAAGCGTCCGTATTCCTGCATCATAAAAAGGGCTACCGCGTGCCGGTCTCGGTGCGGGTCTCGCCGGTGTTTGGCGATAAGGGTGATGTGATCGGCGCAATCGAGGTGTTCTCGGAAAACACGGTGCAGATGCAGGCTTTGGAGGAATACGCACGCCTGAAAGAGGAAGTGCTGGTGGATGAGATGACACGCGTGGGCAACCGCAAGTTCGGCATCACGGCGCTTTCCACGCGCCTATACGAATGGCAGACATTCCGCGTGCCGTTCGGGTTGATCATGCTGGATATCGATGACTTCGAACTTGTCAACGAGCGATTCGGAAAGGAAATCGGTGACGATGTGCTGGTGATGGTCAGCCGCACTGTGGTGAATGTGCTGCGCAAGCAGGATTCCGTGGCACGCTGGACAGGGGATCAGTTCATCGTGATCACACCCAATGTGTCAGAGGGAGCGCTGGAAATGGTAGCCGAAAGACTGCGGCTGTTCATCTCGAAAAGCTTCCTGGTGGTCAATGGAGCGGAACTGGTCGTCAAAGCATCTCTGGGAGCTACCATGGCGCTGGAAAGTGACGAGGTTGAGAAGATCTTCAAGCGCGCGGATCAATTGATGACTCTCAGCAAGAAGGCTGGAGGCGACCGGGTGACGATGGGGTAAACGATTTTTAGGCACCCTCTTAAGTGAAAAAAAGGGCCCAGATATACGCTACTGTCAACTTGATCGGCAATTAAAGAAGAGCATAAAAAATGCCGACAAAATTGTCGACTCATGCAGGGAGGTGAGCGTGCAGGGGCTCGAACCCTGAACCAATGGCTTAAAAGGCCACTGCTCTACCATTGAGCTACACGCCCAGCGAAGATGGATTTTATCACGCCCTGAAAAGGGCGTCAATTATTAATGCGGTGCGTACAGCTGCCATAAACGCTCCAGGCAGTCCTCCAGGGCTTCACCCAGGGCGGGACCAGCTGAAGTGGTCAGGTCTGTGCTGTTGTCGAACACGACATAAGGGACCCGTACCTCGGCGATCAGGGTATGGGCTGGATCGGAGGCGGTCAGCTCAAACCAGTCGGTCTCGCGGTAGAGCTTCTCCAGTTTTTCATCAGCCATTGCATGCTCGAGGATCGAATCGGGGAGGTTCGGATTGAAACGGGAGCGGTTCTTGCGCAGGGATTCCTCCCAGGGCACGTCCACATAGAGGATGGCAGCGTGATGGGCAAACGCAGTACTGAGATGTTTGAAAGCTTCTTTGTAGCCGCCGTGCTGTAATCCCCGCGAGAATTCGACCAGCGTCGTGTATTCTTCGTGATAATTCATGACACGCAGCTTTTTGCGGTATTCCAGATCGATGCGCCGGATCAGCACGTTCCAGAGGTGCTCTCCTTTAAAGTAACCGGCTGTGTTGGAATGCAGCCTGGGCTGGCCCATCTGCTCAAGGATGTCATCCTCTTCGAACCAGGTCCACAGCATGGGAAAATCGTCGATCTCCTCGAACTGGCGCACATGGAAGCGATCCACTCGCTTCTCCAGGGGGGTCTCCTTGAGGTAGCGGATGATCTCGCTCTTTCCCGCACCGGGACGGGCCAGGAGCAGGAGAATATCAAAAGTATTATTGGATTGCATCGGATCCTTTTAGGGATATTATAGTGCGAAGAGCGGGAGAAACGTACTTGCCTGCAGACCAAGGTCAGCCCAGCAATTGTCTACAATGGGTGAATTTCCCAATAACCTTGAATAAGTTACGAAACATATTAGACATTCACAGAATGGCATGAACTGGAAAAAG
>CAZCHK010000163.1:0-2104 GCA_964498605.1 uncultured Anaerolineaceae bacterium
GTTATCTGGGTTTTTAAGAAGAGGAGAAAGGTATGAGAATCGCATTGATCAATGAAAACAGCCAGGCCCCCAAAAACGCCCTGATCTATAAGACCCTGGTGGAAGCAACCCGGGCCCTGGGGCACAGCGTGGACAACTACGGCATGTACTCGCAGGAAGACAAGGCCTGGCTGACCTACGTCCAGAACGGGATTCTGGCTTCCGTGCTGATCAACGCCGGAGCGGCGGATTACATCGTCACGGGCTGCGGGACGGGTGTCGGGGCCATGCTGGCGCTGAACAGCTTCCCCGGGATCATCTGCGGGCTGCTGACCGAACCCAGCGACGGGTTCCTGTTTGCCAGGATCAACAACGGTAATGCCATTTCGCTTCCCTACGCCAAGGGATTTGGCTGGGGCGCGGAAGTGAACCTGGGGTATGTCTTCGAAAAATTCTTCGCCGCGGAAGGCGGGGGGGGTTATCCGCCCGAGAAGCAGCAGGTGGAGCGCGAGAACAAGCTCATCCTGGATGGAGTGCGGGCCAACAATTTCAAGGACATCCTCGACTGCCTGAAGGGCCTGGACCAGAAGCTTTTGATCGGTGCTCTCAGCGGCGAAAACTTCAAGCGATTGTTCTACAAGAACGCCCGCGAAGAACGCGTGATTGAGTACATCAAGGGTTTGATCGGCGAGTAGAAGTCATGAAGAATCAAAATTTGTGTGATCAGGTTAGGCGTTAGGAATTCATTCCCATGGACCTGGAACTGATGCGGCCTCTCAAGCGAATTCCCCTGGTCAACCAGGTGGTCGATCGTTTGATCGAGTACATCAAACAGGGCGATGTCCATGAAGGGGCCAAGCTGCCTCCCGAAATCACATTGTCGGAATCGCTTTCGGTGGGCAGGGGGACCATCCGGGAGGCTTTCCGCATTCTCCACACCAGGGGATATGTGACATTGATCCCGGGGCGTGGTGCATTCGTCGCTTCCAAGGAGCCCAGCCTGCACAAGTGGTTTCAGGTCAACGAGCTGGAAGTGCGCAGCGTGTTCGAGGTGCGCACGGCCATCGAACCGCTGGCGGTTGCCCTGGCGATAGAAAACGCAACCCCGGATGACCTGAAGCGCCTGCGCCATAATCTGAACCAGGCGCGCACGATCCTGGACAGCCAGGATCACGACCAGCTGGCTTCAAACGATGAGGAATTCCACTCCCTGATTTCGATCCTCAGCGGTAATTCGCTGATCTCCGGCATCGACCGGGATATCCGCGATTATCTGCATGAATTTCGCATGCGCACCTTCCTCATTGAGCAGAACCGTGCAAATTACTACCCCGCCCATCACGCCATCGTGGAGGCGTTTGACCGTCGCGACAGCCAGCTCGGGGTGCAGGCGATGAAGAGCCACCTGGAAGTAGCCCAGAGGGACCTCGAGAAGAGCAAATATGATTAGGAACTTCGGAAGAGCTCGCCATGGATAAGATATCCGATTACTCCGCGACAGAACGGGCATTCAACCTGCTGCTGGCAAAGATCCAGGACAGCGCCGTGCAGGTCGGGGACCGGCTGCCTTCCGAGTTAGATCTGTGCAGGGAATTCCAGCTGGGCCGCGGCACGCTGCGGGAGGCCTCCCGCATCCTGCAGGCGCGGGGTTTCCTCGAGATTCGCTCGGGAACGGGAACCTTCGTGATCAGCAAAACCGGTATGAACAAGCTGGAGCTGGCCAGGTGGTTCGTCGCGAACGAGCCCAAAATAAAGGACATCCTCCAGGTCCGCATGGCGCTGGAACCCATGACGGTCAGGCTGGCGATCCAGCGCTGCACCGAAGACGATGTGACCAGCTTGATGGAAATTCATCAGTGCGCCATTGAAGCTGCCTCAATGAAGAACAGCACCCAGCTGGCCGTGTGTGATGAGAATTTCCACACCTACATCACCCGCTGCAGCAGAAACAAGCTCATGTTTGACATCATTAAGAACATCAACGACATCCTCAAAGAGTTCCGCGGAAAGACCTTCCTGGTGGATGAGAACATTGAAAATTTCATACCGGCGCATGAAAGGATACTGGATGCATTCGTGCAGAGGAATCCGGAGGCGGGATTTGAATTCATGCGGCAGCATTTGA
>CAZCHK010000164.1:0-1585 GCA_964498605.1 uncultured Anaerolineaceae bacterium
TGTGGCTGCTGCCTATGGTGGAGCACCGCATCGACAACTCGCGCGAGGAGCGCAGGTACGAGGTCGTTTGCCCGGCTGACAGCGCGAAATTCGACGAACTGGAAGACCTGTTTCGAGCCAGCCACTTGAAAATCCGCGGTCACAGCCAGGCGAAGCAGGGTAACATGATGACCTGTACCTGGCAGGTGATTGGATCGCAAAAGAGGCACGCCCAGGCTGTTGCAAAGTTGTTCGCGGACAGCGACGTCAAAGAGGTCAGATGCTGATTCTCCTTACGCTGTAAACATGGCACGGAAGGATCTGACCTTGAAGGGTGATATGGTCGCGGCGCAGACCTTTTTCTCGTGGGTTTCTTGCAGAAGAGATTGGATCCAGACCAATCATTTTCGGGTGAAAACAGGATCTGCAGCGGTGTAAGTTTTAATCCCGAATCCGTGACTAATTAATAATTAGCAATCCGTAACTCTTTTAAGGGGTGTATACGCAGGTGTCCGATAAGGTGGCAAATCCTGTTCCGTATCGAGGAAAAATCAGTAACTTTTGCCCGATGGATTCTTCAAGGAAAGGATTCAGAATTCACCTGTCCGCTGCGTGGAGCTCATTCCCCGATGATCTTGACCAGAACCCGCTTCCTGCGCCGTCCATCGAACTCGCCGTAGAAGATCTGTTCCCAGGGGCCGAGGTCCAATCGGCCGCCTGTCACGGCCACGACCACTTCGCGCCCCATGACCTGGCGCTTGAGATGGGCATCGGCGTTGTCCTCGCCGGTGCGGTTGTGCTGGTACTGCGTGGTCGGTGCGTGCGGTGCCAGGCGCTCGAGCCAGGTTTCGTAATCCTGGTGTAGCCCCCTTTCGTCGTCGTTGATGAAAACGGAGGCGGTGATGTGCATGGCGTTGACCAGGCACAGGCCTTCCTGGATGCCGCTTTCACGCAGGCAGTCGAGGACCTCGGGGGTGATGTTGACCATGTCCCGACGCGCGGGGATGTTGAACCACAGTTCGTGTCGGTAGCTTTTCATGCTTGTCCTTCCTTGACAAGAATATTCAGAGGCAATTCATCTCACACAGGCAGTTGAAGACCTATTCTGATTCAGCATTATTTTAATCGATGCAGGCTGAAAGAATCTACTCGGTACAGATTTTGTTCGCAAAGAGGGATTCGTCACAGCTCGTTACTGAATATTGTCCGGGAAGCAGTAGTCTCTCGGCTTCGCGAAACCAGGCAGGTGATGGCAGGGACCAGTAATCACTCGTGTATGGATTGGTAATGATTGCCTGAAATAGTACGAGTTCAAAGATTAAAATTGCATCGCGAAAAATATCTATAGATACCTTCACGAAATCAAACATTGCCTGTAGGTCTACAAATATTTCCATAAAACTAAACTACCCAGTTTTGAATTGGGAGTGGATACAGCTGAAGAGATCGAAGCTTTCCTGCTACAGGGATGATCATAAAAATTATTAATGAAACTCGCCCATACCGCAAGCACAGGCGTCAGCTGAGCGAAGAACCTCCGGCTGGCGCCTGTTGGGGGAGGAAACGGATGATCGAGGAATCGAAGCCCAGTGTTGAGAAGAGGGCG
>CAZCHK010000164.1:1595-1902 GCA_964498605.1 uncultured Anaerolineaceae bacterium
ATCAAACAGCAGTTTGCAATCCGGCTGCGCGCGTCCGACAGGAATATTATTCTGGTCTCAGCTGGCATATCTGGCTTGTATCGTGGTTTCACTTCCCTGCATACGGACAAGGTGACCAAAAGCGCCTGATCGCTTGATGATCTATTGCACGATCACCGTTTGAAAAGCGAACCAGTCATGTTTTGATGACAAAAGGAATACAGATGGAACCGGTCAGGATCACGCTGAATAGAAATACTGCCAGGCCGGAAGAATGCGAACATGCACTCCTTCGCGATCCAGTTCTTCACTCTGGTCAAGTGTCAGG
>CAZCHK010000165.1:0-1828 GCA_964498605.1 uncultured Anaerolineaceae bacterium
CATGCCCGTGATAACGACAGCCCTGTTGTCATCAAGAGCGGTCTTTAATTCCGGAAAGATGGATCGATTAATGGTTTTCACGATAATATTTTACAAGAATAACATATAAATGTAAAGTAACAATTTACATAAATAATACTTTATTGTAAAACAATTGAAGGTATGCGCATGTTTTTACCCATCTGGGACATCCAGCCCTGTCCTTACGAGGTCAGCAAAACGGGATGGTCGATGTGCAGGGAGCGTATATTGCCAGCCATGAGCGCCTGGACCATAAGAACGACAGCACCGATTACCAAGAACACCTCGACTGGCGTATGCTTTCACACAGTATCACAAAAACTGGTTAACGCACGGTCAGCCATCCCAATAACCGGTCAAACCCGGAGCGCAGGAGCATCCACAGGATGTCCCACGGGCGCAGCTTGCCGCGCGTGCGTCCCATGCGGATCGCCAGCGCCACGTTGTTGGCGGGAATGGATGGGATCTCGCGTTTGGGCTTGCGCAGCAGCACCAGGGCTTTGGCGGGACAGGTGGTCACGCACAGCCCGCAGCCGATGCAGCGGTCCAGGTTGAGACTCGCCTTACCATCCACGAGCGTCAGGGCTTCCATCTGGCAGCGGCTGACGCACACACCGCAGCCGGTGCACTTGCCGGTATCCAGCTTGGCGTAGTAATTGCTGGACACCTGGCTGGCGGGTTTGGGGTGGCACTTGATGCTGCGCAGCACGCCGCAGCAGCACCCGCAGCACATGCAGATGTTGCCCGGGTTGAGCGTATTTCCCGGCTGCAGCACCAGACCGTTTTTTTCCGCGCTGGCAATGACCTCATTCGCCTCCTGCCGGGTCACCAGGCGTCCACGACCGGTCTGGGCAAAGTGGTGCGCCGCGCCGTCGAACGCCAGGCAGGTCTCCATCGGTTTGCCGCAGGCGCGACCGAGGATGTCCATCTCCTGCCGGCAGATGCAGTTGGCCAGGGCGAAGGCGCTGTGCGAATCCAGGATGGCGTCCAGCTGCTCGTAGGGCATGACATTGTTTTCCAGCGTGATGCTCTTGTGGATGGGGATGGTGCGCAGCTGGGGTGCCTTGCCCCACCAGCCGGCGTCACCGTAGACGGGCAGGTACTCCTCGAAGTCCTCGACCAGCTCACGGTCCAGGCGGTCCACCTGGGTCTCCCAGAAGCCGATCACGAACTGCTGCGCCATGTAATGCGCTCTTCCGCGCAGGGCAAACTTCATCACCAGGCGCTTGCGCTCCAGGCTGTCCAGCAGGTGCTGTGTCTCGGCCAGGTTTTTTCTAGCCCGGAAAGCGATCGTGCGTGCCGTCTCGGGTAACAGAATCAGGCGGGAAGCCAGGTCCGCTTCTTCTGGCGTGAAAAGACGTTTGAGGATGCGCAGCTCAACCCCGCTCGTGGTGGGAAGAAAATCTCCCGGCAGGTCCGCCAGGTGTTTTGCCAGATGCTCATACACGTCCGTGATCATAAAGGGGTTATATCACAGATCACCGGACAGGTCAGGCAAAACAACCATCCAGGCTGATTTCTTCTATATGTATTTCAGCGCGGCTCATGATGTGGAAAGGAGCGTGGTTTGGGGTAAAATTACTTCCTCAAAACATTTCCACAGGGAGGAATCGTGTCTGAACGCTTCACCATCGCCATCCCCATGGCGGGATTCGGTTCCCGCCTGAGACCGCATACCTGGAGCAAACCCAAATCACTGATCGGGCTGGCGGGTAAGGCTGTGCTTGATTTTTGCCTGGCCCAGTTCGACACGCTGCCCGGGGTGGAGGACGCCGAATGGGTGCTCATCGTGGGACCCGGTCAGCAG
>CAZCHK010000166.1:0-1738 GCA_964498605.1 uncultured Anaerolineaceae bacterium
GCGATCCTGGATCAGCTTTATCCGGCAAACAGCCAGCTGCCCTCCGAGCGTGAGCTGACCGGGCAGTACGGTGTCAGCCGCGTGACGGTGCGCGGCGCGCTGCGCATGCTGGAAGAATCGCGCCTGATCGAAGGGCGGCAGGGAGCCGGATGGTTCGTGTGCCCGATCGACCAGGGCAACATCGCGCGCGCGCGCGAACTGGCAGCCGACAACGCCCGGCCCACGCACCCTCAGGCGGACGAACCAGATGAGCCGCCGCGCGGCCCGCAGCGGTTGCCTGTGCCGCCGGAGAAGCCCATCACGCTGCCCAATTTGCAGACCGACCGTCTCGGCACGTTCGAGCTGATCAGCTGGTGGGAGCGGAAAAAGATGACCGGGGCAAAGGTGCTGGTGGTGGGTGCTGGCGCGCTGGGCAACGAGGTGCTAAAAAATCTGGCCTTGATGGGCGTGGGGTACATTTACCTGATGGATTTCGACACCATCGAACTGGCCAATTTGAGCCGCTCGGTGCTGTACCGTGAAGCGGACACCGACCGCAAGAAGGCGGAAGTGGCTGCCGCGCGCGTCAAGGACCTCAACCCGGGCGTGAGAGTACAGTACCTGCACGGGGATGTATCCACCGACCTGGGTCTGGGAGTGATCCGGCGCATGGACGTCGTCATCGGCTGCCTGGACAACCGCGAGGCGCGCCTGGCTGTGAACCGCTTCTGCTACTGGATGAACAAGCCCTGGGTGGATGGCGCCATCCAGGAGTTCCTCGGGTTGGTGCGGGTCTTTGTTCCCGGGCAGGGCGCCTGCTTCGAATGCACCCTCACCGAGCAGGCCCGCCGCGACCTGTCCATCCGCTACTCCTGTCCGCTCCTGGCACGTGAGAACGTGCTGCTGGGCAAAGTTCCCACCACGCCAACCATCGCCTCGATCATCGGCGCGATGCAGGCACAGGAAGCCCTCAAGATCATCCACGGCCTGCCGGTGGAACCCGGCAAGGTGACCCACTACAACGGGATGACCAATCAGATGCACACCAGTGCCTACCGCGCGCGCGAGGACTGCGAAAGTCACTGGGTGTACGGGGACGTGACGGAACTTCCCCTGAGCGCCAACAGCACCACCATATCCGAACTTCTGCGCATCGCCCGCACTGATCTTGGCGCAGACGCGGTGATTGAACTGGACCAGGAGATCATCCTCGCGCTGAACTGCCAAACCTGCCACACGCACGAGGCAGTTGTGCAGCCCATCGCGCGCATCGGTTTCAAGGCGGCCCACTGCCCTGTTTGTGGAACTCTGCGGGAGATCGTTATGACCCACACGCTGAACGGCAGCGAGGAATTTTCTGAACGCACACTGGCCAGCCTTGGCATTCCACCCCTGCACATCATCCGCGCACACAACGCGCGGGAATACCGCTTTTACGAACTGACGGGCGATATGGAGGAAGCGCTGCACTTTGAGCACTTTTCCGGACCACGGAGCAGGATTGGTGAAGCAACCGATCGCATCCGGCTGGGAGCAGAAGTCAAAGCGCCACAGACAAAGAAGCCTGCTCACTCCCGCGTCCGTCTATCCGAGGACAAGGAATAGAGGTCATGGCTGAACGCTCGTCCCGCCGGCAGGAAAAGAAAGGCGTCCCGTTCTTTATTGGACGCTGGGCGTGGATCTTCATGCTGGGTGAGCTGATCCTGCTGCTTTCGATGTTCCTGTTCACGTACAACGACACGCTGCACCCGCAGGCGGT
>CAZCHK010000167.1:0-1576 GCA_964498605.1 uncultured Anaerolineaceae bacterium
TCACGCCTCTCACGCTGGACATGACCGCACGGGTGGACCTGGAAGAATTGGAGAAAAAACTGAAAGGGTAATCTTTTCTCTCTACGACTGGAAGCCTGTTGACGATCCGCAATGGTACCGGCATGACCCTGAGTCATCTCCAAGAATCGCACCACTCGCTACAGACAACCCCTCAAACGGTAAACACCTTGCCATCAGGCAAGGTGTTTAATAAATCTTCAGCCAATCTTATCGAGCTTCCACTGTCCTAAGTAGCAGGGTTTTCCGATGTCTTCAACTGGTCATGATCCGGCAGGATGGTCTCCACATTGCGCACCTTTGGGACGAACCACGCCGTGGCCACCACGCCGATAAATAGCACTCCTGAGATGATGAACTGCAGCGCCATGCCTGAGCCGGGCGAGTTACCCACCACCCAGCCGAACGTGCGCGCCAGCCAGGTGTTGGACTGCATGGCGGGTTCTGTGGCGTAATCGGCGATCGCGCCTGCCACCAGCGGCATGAATGGATCGGACATCCAGGCGATCATGCGCCGAGCCGAGAAAACTCTGCCCTGCACGTCCTGGGCCACCTTGGACTGCCAGATCGAATCGCTGGCGCTCTGCGTGAATGGATAGGTCATCGCCGATAATGCCAGAGCGGGGATCCACACGTACAAATTGCGCCCCAGCCCGAACAGCACCAACCCCAGCACACCGTGGATGATCCAGCCCAGCAGCATGCCTCGGATGCGCTTCTTGAACCCGCCCCAAGCCGTAACGATCAACCCTCCCACCACCGCGCCGATCGAAAAAGCCGATTGCGCCACCCCCAGGACGGTGCTGTTGTTGTCGGTGCGCAGCAGCAGCATGGGTGCGAACAGCGGCTTGGCAAAGCCTCCCGTCAGGTTGAGGCACAGGATGGTAATCAGCAGGTAGAACAGGCTCTTGCGCTCGTAGATGTAGCGAAATCCGTACAAGCCTTCCTTGAGCAGGCTGCCCTTGCCAGCCTGGCCCTCTTCCGTCTTTTGCGGCGGCGGCACGAACACGACCAGCAGCGTGCCGATCGCCAGGAAGAATGTGACCACATCGATCAACAGGATGCCCGCCAGTCCGATGAACGGCAGCAGGGCTCCTGCCAGGATGGGCGAGATGACGGCCGGGCCGGATTCGACCAGCGAGAGCATGCCGTTGGCACGCCCGTACTGCTTTTTGGGCACCATCACAGCCAGGGCTGCCTGGTATGCCGGCCACTGGAAGGTGGCGGACAAACCATAGATGACCGAAGCGATGTACATGTGCCAGATTGCCAGCTGTCCGCTGGCATCGAGGATGAGGATTCCCCCGGTCGCCAGCACAGCCCCCAGGTCGCTGACCATCATCATCAGCTTGCGGTTGTAACGGTCCACCATGGCACCGGCAATGGGCGACATCAGCATGAAGGGAATGGTGAAGGCGATCTGCATGCCGCCCAGGATGGTGGCGCTGCCGGTCATCTTGAACGCCCAGATGGTCAGGGCAAAACCACTCATGTTGGATGCCAGCACCGAAACCAGCTGTCCAATCCAGATGAGAGTGAAACCAAGCATGCCAGCAGG
>CAZCHK010000168.1:0-1554 GCA_964498605.1 uncultured Anaerolineaceae bacterium
GCATCTGCTGTTCGAACATGTCGGGTTCAACGTAGTAGCGGCTGTCGCTGCCGTTTGAATTAATATGATGGTAGAGGAGAATGGGAGCGATCGCCGTGCCCGGCGGGATGGTCATCCGTTCGAGCGTGGGCGCGTGCGTGGGCGTGGCTGTCCAGTTGGGCGTGAGGGTTGGCATGGGCGGTAGAAACGCAGTCTGCGTGGGTTCAGGCGTGGTTGAAGGCAGCAGTGATGCTTCCTCTTCAGCGGTCACCTGTATCGAGTTGCCGCTCACCCCCGCCGCACAGGCAGTCAGCAAGACGACCGCGATCGTGGTCCAGATAACCAGGTTACGCTTCATATGAAAGATGATTTTACTCCATATATCCGTGCAGGTTGCTTTCGATAAATCTTCTTATCGAAACACTTCCGAGGTGCTCGTTTTCAAGTGCTCAAGGATGGCCTGCGCCAGGCGGGTCTCACCAACCGGGTCCAGGTGGATTGCCGAGTTGGTGAAATTCTGCTCATCCACGAGGTCCCATGCGTCCAGATAGTCCCAGCCCATCTCCTGCGCGGTCCGGCCCATCCATTCCCGGTATCCATCGTAAGCCCAGCGCGGGTAGTAGAAATTGTAGCGAATGTTGCTGTTTTCTCCGCGGCTAATTAAAATCGGCTCATTAACGATCAGCAGCGGTGTATCCCCGGCCAATTCCATGCCGGCAGCGATCGGGTTTATTTCAAGTATCGACGCCATTTCAGCGGGTTCCATGCCGTTCAGGGTCAAATCGTCTTCAAGGTCTCTCTGCGCGCTTTCGTATGAATCCGGATAGGTTTGATCGATACCGGTGGCCGCCCACATGAACCCGTACAGCTGCAGCCGCAGCCAGTCGGCCAGCTCTCTGCGCGCTCCAATCACCGTTTCGCTGAACTGGAAAGTGAGCTTGATTGGGTGATCGTTCCTGTCCAGTCCCATCAGTCCATCCAGCTCTTCCTGGTTGACGCTCAGCAGGGGCGAATCCTGCGGGTTGACGCCCGGGAACGACTCAAGCGTCATCACCCAGATAATCAGATCCGGGTCGCATTCTATTGCTTTGCTGATAATCAAAACGTCCTTCCAGAGAGACAGCGTGGGATAGCCCAGATTGTAGAAGGTCACCCGGCGGCCGTCGCGGGTGGACAGTGAGTACGCGTTCAGCGTCCCTGCCAGCGTCTGCTCTGGTCGCAGCAGCGTACCCCACACCGAAGAGTCCCCCACGACCACCACGCGGTATTCATTTTCTCTTTTCGGCTTGTTGATCTCGTGTGAGGCAAACATCGCCTCTAGACTGCCGATAGTGAGATTGTACGAGGTAGATGGATCCTCCCCAAACGGAAAACGAACCCGGCCCGGAACAAAAAGATTGTAGACGGAAATATTATTTAATCCCCCCACAGGTTGAAACAACCCCATGATCACATTCAACACCAAGAACAGCCCCAGGGCTTTCAGAAGCACGTTGCGCGTAAACTTCCAGCTCATGCACCCGCCCCGAACAACTTGAGGAATACTCGCGTGGCCACCTGCGGGTCAGGCAACGC
>CAZCHK010000169.1:0-1544 GCA_964498605.1 uncultured Anaerolineaceae bacterium
TTCTTTTTGATGCAACGTTTATTTGGAAAGTAAGATTCTATTTGATGCAATTCGGTAGATCGTGTCAAGTCAAATGAAAATGTTACCGAGGGCTAACGATTCGGTCAAATGAAAATGTTACCGAAAAGCAGGCTCCTTTCGGATGGAATAAATACCCTCAACAAGCTGATCCAGACCAGGATCGGCGGAAAAAGCCAGATCACAGTTCCACAGCTTGAGCGTGTCATGAACGCTCTGGACCTGTTTCTCATCAGCTTCCGGCAGATTGAGCAGCTCGTGAATAAGCGTGTGGATCTGTTCACGCAGTCGAAGAGGGTTGGTTCGCCTGCGCAGGTCCAGATAATACTCCTTGCATTGATCCACCAGGATATCTTTCTCCAGCAAGCGGTCAAACGGCGTGCGCGCCCGGTCAAAGCGACGAATGACACGGTGATGCTTATCGGGTGATGTCACGGACACTTTCTCTTCCAGGTGCATCACAGGCTGGAAGAAGTTGTGAAAGACCCACATCAGGTCATACAGATAGTTGAGCAGGTTGGTGTGCGCCACGGTATCCAGGCGGCGGTAACCGAGATAAGCCCGAACCAGGGAGTCATTCTTCTGTTCGATGAAACGATTGTCATTCTTTTGCCAGGGACGGCTGCGGGACCACTGCAGCTGCGGCGAGACACCGAACCAGAAGGCTTTGATGTGATCATTGAAGAACTCACTGCCATTGTCCGGGTGGATCTCCCTGACCGGGATCGGCAGGCGTGCCAGGATGCGTTCGAACCCATCCTGCATGGCCAGGTAGCTGCGTCCCAATACCGCCACCCGCTCGCTCCAGCCCGTGGCAACATCCACCATCTGCAGGGTATGCACGTACTGCCCGGAGGCACTCAAACCGCAGTGATGCACCAGGTCCACCTCAAAGTGTCCCGCTTCTTTCTCGTCCCAGGCGATCCGCCGGGCAGGCACTTCACGCCGCCAGCGGTTGGCTTCCTCAGGCCTGCGCTTTGGCAGTCTCCTGTCTATCTTAATCCGCTCCAGCCTCCGCTGGACGGTTGAAACGCTCACCCGGTCCAGCTGTTCTCTCACTGCGGTTGTGATCACCAGTTCCCGGTGTTCCACCAGCTGATCCGCCATCCAGCCCAGGTTGGGCTGCAAGCGTTCCGCGCAGGGATGATCCATGCTGCGTGAGATCACCCCTAAGGCTGTGTCCAGTTCACGACCGTATTCCTGGCCGCGCTGCTTCTCTCGTCTTTTCCGAATGACCAGGCCATTCATCATCCGGATCAGGCTTTTTCGATGCAGTTTCGTGATCTCTTCCATCTCAGCCAGCAACTCTCCCCGCTCTTTTCTACCCGCATCCTGGTATCGCTTCTGCATCATCCTCAGGTACTTGTACCTTTCTTCTATCGTCATTCGCTCTTCACTCATCATTCCCTCGGTAACATTTTCATTTGAGGGAACTATTATCCTTTAGTAACATTTTATGTGAATGAATACGTGGAAAGCAGACCTCCACATGATTATAGTATAATCCCGTCAATCGTAATACTTCC
>CAZCHK010000170.1:0-1501 GCA_964498605.1 uncultured Anaerolineaceae bacterium
ATTACCTGCGGGTGTTTGACCATAACCAGTCCATTTCTTCCAACATCCGCCAGCATATTCTGGATGCTCAGAGGGGCGAACTTTTCAATGAACCGCGCTTGCTCCTGATGGAAGAACTGCGGGAACCGCGCAATTACTTCTCGATTTTGCGTGCTGTTTCTCAAGGACATACCCGTTTGAACGAAATCACCCAGGCATCCGGTGTGGGCGAAGTGACTGCTGTCGCCCGTTATTTGGATATCCTTCAACAGATGCGTTTGATTACCCGGCGTGTACCCGCAAGTGAAAAACAGCCCGAAAAGAGTAAAAAAGGGATCTACCAGGTCGATGATCACTTCTTGCGGTTCTGGTTTCGCTATGTTCATCCCAATCAAAGTGGACTTGACCTGGGGTTGGCTGATGCGATTTTCACGCAGCGCATTATGCCAGACCTGGATCATTTTGCAGCGACCGCGTTTGAGGAAGCCGCAACAGCCTTCACAACACGCTTGGCGCAGACAGGGGATTTGAACTTTCTCCCCGAAAGGATTGGTGGCTGGTGGGACCGGGATGCAGAAATCGATGTTTTGGCTATTAATCAGACGGACAAAACTGCCTTCGTGGGTGAGTGCAAATGGTCTGTTAACCTGATAGGAGTGAGCATTTTGGACGAGCTCAAAAGAAAAGCGCAGGTCTTGATGAAAAATTATGCCATTCAACATGTGCAGTATGCCATCTTTGCGCGCAAGGGCTTTAGTCCCGCATTGATAGCTGAAGCTGAAGCGAAAGGCGTACAGTTGTTCACGCTGGATTCGCTTTTGAAACATCATTGAGTTCAGTAAACATTTCGTGACGGGGGGGTTCCTTCCCCCGATTGCGAGCAGGCTCGAACAGCCAGGTGCGTGACCCGTTTCAAAAGGAGGTGGTAAGTGAAAAATCCGCCAATCACAGATTTCACTCATGCCAGCTGCGCGGTAATTTTCCCCTCGACATAATCAAAAGCAGCCTGAACCCTGCCCGGCACGGAAAGCAGCATGACAGATCCTGCACGCTGCGCATGACACCGGTTTCTTCAGAGGAAGTATACAAAAAATCCCCCCGCACCCTTTAACAGGCATTGAGTTACGGGTAAACCGGGGCACTGATTTTTGGAGATTATCCGGACTTTATCAGCAAACCCTCATTTTGCATCCAGCAATTTACCCAACTGCTTGCTGATATGCTGCATGATATACACATCCGAGCGAACATTTGGATTCCCGGTTGCTCCTTGTGCGTCATCTATGTCCATCTTGATCTGTAGCAGCATTCCGAAGGGAATCTTGCTGTTGGGATTCGTGCTTTTATAGTACGGCAGATAGGGAACATCCCATCGATCCAAAAACCCGAAAAATTGATTGCTTCCAAGAGCCACATTATTGTGGATTATCCCAATGGCGTTGACGATTTCTTCGATGGTGTATTCATCTTTCATGTGAGCCTCCCATGGCGAAGTATCGATAATCTGATTATCACAAATTCA